>NZ_DAONKG010000243.1:0-3319 GCF_035406105.1 Methanospirillum sp. | reverse complement strand
ACATTCTGTCTTATGTCGATGAAATGGGCCCGATCAAGGTCCGAAATATCCTCCTGGTGGTGATCGATGATAATATCAACCGGCATTGAATGAATGAGACCATTATTGGCTCCTGGTCCTTTGCTGTCAACAAGAGCGATGTGTGTACACTCATTCAATGTTTCCGGTTTGAGTTTCTCCATTCTGATATCAAGGAGATTTACTAAGGTCCGGTTCTCCTGGTGCCCGATGATACCATCATAGATGATCCGTGTCTCCAGATTTGGATTTGCCCGTTTTGCAATCGCTGAGAGGGCCATCGCACTTGCAATGGCATCCGGGTCAGGATTGGTATGCGTCACAATACCAAATACTCCTGACCAGGATGCAAGGAGAGCATAGAGATCGCGGGATACGTTATGTTTTTCAAGCTGGTGTAAATGTTCGATGGCAGCTCGTGCAACCACATGCTGTGGGTAGAGAACAAGGTCCGCGCCCTCCTTCATCAAAAGTTTTTCATTGATGGGATCCTGCGCACGGGCCACAATGTGAACCCGTGGATAAAGTCGCCTGACCGTTTTCAGACCGGTAATATTTGCCTCATGATTGTCACTGACCACAAAGGCGATATCAAACGGGTCTATTCCCTGAAGCATGTCAGGATCGGTGAGATCCCGAAGAAATGCTTCAATCTTCTGCTCCCGTAGTTCCTGAACACGTTCAGGATTGCTGTCCATACAGAGCAGTCTGCCACCTTCTTTTTTCAATTCTTCAAGGATTAGATATCCTACACTCCCACAACCGCATATAAGGTAGGTTCTGATCCCAGGTGACGCTGCCGGGCTGAATCCAGGCATATTCAGGTATAGGTTGGATTATAGAGGTATAAAGGGACGCAAGAAAACTATATATATTTGAATCACTAACATGTTATGGCACAACGGGTCTGTAGCTTAGTCGGTAGAGCGGCGGACTCTTAATCCGCAGGCCAGGGGTTCGAGTCCCTTCAGGCCCGCTCGTTGTTTCTTTTTGAATTTTTTAACAATCGGTTATTTATTGTTCTCTCTCAAAAAATTCTCTGATGACTGGAACAGAACCAGAATACGTTGAAGTCACATGTCAGCACTGTGAAGGTGCCGGATGCTGTTTTTGCAATTTAAAAGGGCAGGTTTTGGTAACCTGGCCTGAGAAGATGTGTCGTCATTGTAATGGGGCCGGCTGTATCTATTGCGGGTATACCGGATGGGGTGGTCTCAAAGGAAAATACGATTAATATCAGTATGATAATCACCATACGGAATTCTGATATGTATTTCAGAACACTCTAAATACAAAACCAGTGGGGAAAGGGGGGATATGAAGACAATTTTCAGACCAAATCCGGAACGAATGAGACTTAAAGGGGATTTGAAAGGTCTTCTCCGGTTATTGGATAGCAAATATGATACTTCCATACGGAAAGAGGCAATATTAGCACTCGGACGGATGAAGACGCCGGTTGCAGTGGGCGAACTCATTAGGCTATTTCAGGATTCTGATTATGGGATCAGAACTGCCGCGTCACATGCGCTGGTTCAGATCGGATCAGAGGCCATTCAGTCGTTGATTTTTGCATTATCGACATGTGATGAACAGACCGCCCGGATGATTCATACGACACTGACCGCAATGGGAGACGAGGCAGCAAGAGAGATTGTAAACCAGATACATTCCCTGCAGGGGATTGGATACGAACGGGCCGGATATATCCTTAATTCTATGGGTACACGGATTATTCCGATATTAATTGATGCGTACGGCACATCGGATCAGACAACTATCCGGTTTATTGAAGGGCTTTTTGAGTCATTCGGAAAATCAGCGGTTCATCCGCTTATCAAAGGTCTCGCTCATGACCATGAAGATGTCAGGGCCCGAATCGCTGCATATCTTATCATCCTTGGTGATCAGGTCGTTTTAGATCTGCTCAGTTCGTGCGGACAGGATGAGGAATGGCTTCGTGAACTGAAATTTTACATAATCAGTGAGATTGGAAAGCCTGCTCTGGATCCCCTTTATCAGGCCTTAAAAGATCCAAATCCTGTCACCTCCTCGATGGCCCAGAAGGCATTCCTTGAGTTTGGCGAGTCTGCGTTCGTTCCTCTTATTGCAGGATTGTATGATCAGGACCCGGAAGTCCGGAAAGTCTCGGAAAATGCGCTGACCAGGATAGGAGAGCCAGTTATACCTCATCTGTTGGAAGAACTGGCAATCCGCCGTGATACTGAACGTGAACCCATAATCTCCGTAGTGCACCACATTGGTGAGCCTGCTATCCCGTACCTTATTGAAAACCTGAACCGGTCGAAAGGTGAGCGTTCAAAACTGATGGTTCAGATTCTGTCCCGCATGGGGGCGGTAACCATCCCCTTCCTTATCAGTTCAGTACAGAATCAGACAGATACAACCGCACTCAAAGAGGCATTTCTCTCAATGGGAAGACTTGCATTTCCTTTTCTGGAGGAGGCCTCAGAACGTGAACGGGGAAAAACAGCGGTATTTGCTCTTGATCTTCTCATTCAGATAGATCCAGTCCGGTCAATTGAACCATTAATAACCGCATTGTACCATCCCGATCGGGATGTCAGGGAGACTGCTTTGGAGAACCTTATACGATCTGGTGAGATTGCCGTCCCGCGTCTGATCCAGGTTCTCGGGTCAGGTAACGAAGAGGCTGTTGACCTTGCCCGTATGGCCCTCATCAGGGATGGTGAGATGGCTGTTCCCCATCTGGTTGACTCCCTTTCAGATTCGATGGGTGCAAACCATGCTATAGTCCTGGAGATTCTACGAGAGAATAAGACTGCTGCACTGCCCTATCTGATCCCCTTCATGATCCCCGGAAAGGAAGGTCATGAGGAAGCGATGACTCTGATTACAGAACTGGGAGCTGATGCAACTGCCTCCCTCATTTCTGCCCTCCCCGGAAGTGGACCTGAGCTCACAAAAGAGATCAAAATGTATCTGACCGGATTATTTCATCAGGATCCCAAAAAATTTATTCATCGACTTTTTGCCGGTCAGGTACCTGATACCGAACTGTTGTTTGAACTTTTTCATTCGTCTCCGGAAATTGTTATTCCGGAATTAATCGAAATCTTCCAGGAAGATGATGGATCACGGGCACTTATCGCAGGAGATCTGCTCTCCCGTTTTGGAAAAGACGCAATTGTACCGTTTCTCAATGCACTTCGGAATGAGTCAGATGATGATCGGAAGCTTGAGATTACCAGTTTTCTCATTCGCATCGGTCCTGATGCCATACCCGACCTGGTAGCGTGTCTTCGTGATGAAGAGATTG
>NZ_DAONKG010000242.1:0-3319 GCF_035406105.1 Methanospirillum sp. | reverse complement strand
GATTGTAAAATTAAAACCCGGGCTGTTCTCCTCATCTGCAGAGATGGCAAAGGCACAATCGACTCTTAATGACCAGATGGGGGTTACCGTGCTAGATGATGCAGCTGCCCTGGGAGTTGAAGGAATGCAGGTAGTTCAGATTCCAAAGGGATCAGATCTCCAGTCAGTTGCAAAATTATTCTCCATGAACCCCTACGTTGAGTATGCCGAACCTGATTATGTCCTCTCAATTGAGAATGGCATAGTACCAGGAAAAACGGTTATTCCACCATCTGTCTCGATCCCATCGTCAGGATCCAACGTTCAGGCCGTTCAGAAACCTCCAGGCTCCTCCTCCTCACCAGATGCCCGGACCCTCGGGGTGGATGATGCCTTATCTGTTGTGGGTGGAGAAACAACAACCATATCAGCAACCCTGACACCGGCAGGTTCCAGTGTGAAGCCGAATGATCCCTACTTTACAAAGTTGTACGGGCTGCACAACACCGGTCAGACCGGCGGCACCTCCGATGCAGACATTGATGCACCGGAAGCATGGGCAATAACTAGAGGGTCTCCTGCGGTACGTGTAGCAGTCATTGATACTGGAGTTGATTATAATCACCCTGACCTCAAAGCGAACTGTATTGCCGGGTATGATTATGCCAATAATGATGCAGATCCGATGGATGACAACGGCCATGGAACCCATGTTGCAGGCACGATTGCAGCAATCGGGAACAATGCCATAGGTGTCGCGGGCGTTACCTGGAATACTAAAATTATTCCGTTAAAGTTCCTTTCAGGTTCTGGGAGCGGGTATACCAGCAATGCTATTAAAGCAATAAATTATGCAAAGCAACACGGGGCTACAATTGCGTCATGTTCATGGGGTGGTTCAGGAACTGACAAGGCGTTACAGGATGCGATTGCCAATGCACCGGGTATCCTCTTTGTATGTGCGGCAGGAAACAGCGGCAAAAATACTGATATCTACCCCCAGTCCCCTGCCTCTCTTCCAAATGCGAACATCCTGGCAGTAGCTGCATCGGATGCAAAAGACAAACTTGCCTCTTTCTCAAATTATGGAGCAAAGAGTGTTGACGTAGCAGCACCCGGAGTGTCTATCTTAAGCACAACGCCGGAGAGAACGTATGCCTACATGTCCGGAACATCGATGGCGACGCCTCATGTATCCGGGATCGCAGCGCTTATCAAAGCAAAAAAACCTTCCCTGACCACAAATCAGGTGAAGGATCTGATCATCAGATATGTCGATAAAAAATCGGCATTTTCAGGAAAGACGGTCAGCGGTGGCAGGGTGAATGCGTATCTGGCAGTAAAATATGCATAAATCACCATCTGAATTTTTGTTTTTCCTTTGTATTGTTCTTATACTATTTCGGATATGATGTTCGGACATATTCTAAAATATGCCATATGAGGATCTCTTGGTATATTTTTTTACGATAATATTTACCTCATTGTCTCATTATTAATCCTCATTGGGTTACTATCTTATTCACAAACACCCAATACCTATACCGGATGACCGAGGAATGTATCAGCGAGATCACCATACTTCCAGGCAGGAACCGGAGAGGAATACCTGAGGGATTTGATGAGATTCGTATCAGACCCGGAGATACACTCTCAATCGTCGGACCGACGGGTTCAGGCAAGAGTGCCTTTATCAACGACATTGAAATTTTTGCAAACCGGGATACGGTTACCAAACGGCAGATTCTCGTCAACGGAAAGCTCCCTCCTGAGCGGTATGTCAGGGATCCTGCAGCAAAACCGGTAGCCCTTATCACCCAGAATACCCGGTGCCTCTGTGATCTGACGGTCGCCGAATTTTTACGGATGCACCTTCGGTCAAGGGGATCCACGAATGAGTCCTGTATAGAGGAGACGATCACCCTTGCAAACCAGTTCACCGGCGAGCCAATATCAGCCCATGTCCGGATGACCAGCCTCTCAGGTGGCCAGACACGATCCCTGATGGTAGCAGATGCCATCCTCATCTCGAATACTCCGATCATCCTGCTTGACGAGGTTGAAAATGCCGGTATTTTTAAGGAAAAAGTGATCGAAGTCCTCCGTCAGCACCACAAGGCATTACTCTTTGTCACTCATGATCCCCTCGTCTCTCTCCTGTCTGATCGTCGGATTGTCATGCAGGATGGAGCAGTCGCAAAGGTTATCGAGCCCGACGGCGCAGAAGAGCATGCAATCCGCCAGATGCTTCATATGGACGGGATTATTGGGCGGATGAGAGAGATGATTCGGGCAGGTGAACTGATCACCGCACCACTTCCGGTCCTGTGATGAAACTCGTCATCATTGCAGGCCCGCCATCTGCAGGAAAGACGGCGGTTACCAGGCAGATTATCAGATCTCATCCTGAACTCAAAGCAGCATATCTGAAGATAGATGTTGTCTGTGCGACTGAAGATGAGGAGATAAAAGCAGAATTTCAGATCCCGGCCAGAAAGGTCTACTCCGGTGATCTCTGTCCGGATCATGCCGGTATCATGATCCTTGATGAGGCCATTGGATGGGCGATGAAAGAAGGGGCAGATATGCTCATTGTCGAGAGTGCCGGGCTGTGTCTGCGGTGCACCCCCTATACAACCCAGTCATTTGGGATTGTTGTTCTGTCAGCAATCTCCGGCATTCAGTCTCCGGCAAAGATGGCACCGATGATTGCCCTTGCTGATATCGCGGTTGTGACGAGGATTGATCTGGTCTCCCAGGCCGAAAAGGAGGTATTTCGGGAGAAGATCCGGGGTATCAGAGGAGATATTGATATTGTTGAGACGAATGCAGTGCAGGGAACTGGAATGCGGTACCTGACCAGGGCAATCGGGGAAGCACCAGATGTTAGAGATCCTGCCGCAATTACCCTCCGGGGAATTCCGCCGCTTGGTGTATGTACGGTCTGTATTGGAAAGACGAATATCGGGTGGAAGCATCACACCGGCGTCCTCCGGCAGCTTGACGGGGATGGTCTTCTGTTCAGGGGTGACTGATGGAATCATGGAATTCCCCGGGTAGAAACTGTGGTGCATGCGGATATGGGACCTGTGATGAGTTCTCCCGTGCTCTGGATGCAGGAGTCAGGACAATCCACGACTGTCCGTTCACATCTGATCCGGTATGTCAGGAGCATCCTGATGCCGGGACAATTTTGGGATCAGCGGATATTCTTGGAGATCCATTTGATTTCATCCTTCATCCGCTCCCTGGCGAATGTTCGGCACGCAAAATTCTTCTCCCGTTCAGACCGGATCTTGTCGAACGATGGAATATTCAGCCGGGAGATATCCTGACCGGA
>NZ_DAONKG010000241.1:0-3321 GCF_035406105.1 Methanospirillum sp. | reverse complement strand
GGAACGGTGAATGTAATGGTCGGATTCTGTTCACCCGAGGTTGCTACTACCTTGCCATCACGGATGATCTGCCAGTTCCACTCATCCACTACTCCGGTAGATGTATCGGTGAAGTACACCTGAATCGGGAAGAACTCAGATGACAATGGCTCTGCTGAGAAATCAGCCACCGGTGGATCATGCATGACCAGATAATCAACAATCTTTGGAACACCAACTCCCCGGTTGTCTCCTACATTCAGAATAACCTGGTACGTACCTGGGTTCGCATAGGAGTAAATCGGACTCTGGAGTGATGATGTATTGCCATCGCCAAACTCCCACTGCCAGGATGTCGGAGTGCCTCCGGTCGACTTGTCAATGAACTGAATCGGGACATTCACATATGTTGAAGATGGGGTCATGGTAAAGTCTGCAATGAGACCAGTTGAGATCGGATTACCGGTGACAGTAACTGATTTGGAGATACTTGAGTCACCATACTTGTCACTTACCGTCAGGGTCACATTGTATGTGCCTGGCAGGTAGTAGACATGAGCCGGACTCTGCACAGACGATGATGTTGCATCTCCAAAGTTCCACTGCCAGGATGCAGGAGATCCCGTAGACTCATCAATGAACTGAACCGTCTCTCCGGTTACTGGGGATACCGGATTGAAGCTGAAGTCTGCAACCGGTCCAGATATTACATTGATGTAACTATCCTTGGTCGCTGTATTGCTGACTCCCTCTGCATCGGTCACGGTGAGTGAGATGGTGTATTTTCCGGTCTTGTTAAAGACCTTCTTTGGATTCTGTTCGGTTGAGAAGGCCTCACCATTTGCGGTCCACGCCCAGCTCACACCTTTCATGACTGACTTGTCAGTGAACTGAACTGAAAGTGGTGCATTGCCCTGTGTCTTATCGGCAGTGAAATCAACATTCCCTTCACAGGCTTTGTCTTTCAGCTCAAAAGTCACATGAGCATACAGATCATCGCTGCCATCCTGGTTGAATCCATCAATCAGAGCCTTGACTGCAACTCCTGCATACAGAGAGTCCTTTCCTTCGATCTTGAAGAGTTTGCTGTCATTGGTCGGCATGGTCGTCAGAACAAACCGGTCTCCCGTGTTTTCTGGCTCTCCAAGGCGTATATCAAAGTTATTGTTTGCTCCCGGAGCCTGGACTATCACATCATATGTACCGGTTGCAATGCTGCAGAGGTCAATACCATTCGCCTGCAGAAGTCCCTTATTGAGTTCGAACTTGTATGTTCCATCGCAGTAAATGGGAGTTACTGTCATCAGATAATTCTTCAGGCCAAACTGACTTTGACCAAAGAGCCAGACCTGGAGCTGCTTACATGAGTTGCCTCCGGAACTGCCTTCTACCCAGATCTCCTGAACACCACCAAGCTGACCACACGGGTATCCCGGACAGCAGCAGCGGGTGACATCATCCACTTTTGCCGTAACATCCGGTTTTATCAGAGTGATATCAATACTGGTTACAGCAGCACATTCAGGGCATTTCAACAGACTGCATACCCCTTCCTCACATGCCACTCCGAAACAGTCGCCAAAGCCACATGGTCCGCCTCCTGCAGCATCACACTGACAGAACCGACAACCTGGATCAACACTTGCCATCCAGATGGTATACTTCCCCTCACCGATTGGTACAGCACTGGTATCCCAGTTTGGTTCCACACGCCAGTAGTTGGCAATTCCATCCTTGGTGTCATAGACAACTGCTCTGACCGGATCATTGCTGTCAAGCGGGCTGAAGAGGTTGACACCACAGGGGTTCAGACCTGGACCAGTCAGCCAGATGTAGGTCATGTTGCTGTCAGAGTTGGTGCCATCGATCCAGATCTCATCACCGAGGAAGAATTCTGTCTTGGCAACGCCGGCCGGATCCTTTGTTGCACCGGTAATAGTCCCCTGAGGAACAGTAATGGTGGCAGTTGACTTCAGGTTATACAGGATATCCTGTGCCTGAATCGTGTAGGTGCCAGGACCGACTGTGGTATCAATCCAGAATGGAACAGTAACCTTTCCATCAGGTCCGGTTCTGACCTGTGCATAATAGCGAGTACCTTTCTCAAAGACATTCTGACCCTGTGACGGGAATGCATCTCCTGACGGTACAGCCTGACGGATGTTCATACCCTGGGTACAGCAGTCCACTACAAGACGGGTTCCAATCGGATATGGTCCGTCAATCGGATCAAGTTCGATGCCTTTCCCCATGAGAGCTGCTCGCTCTCCGATAATAAAGGGTGGCCGATCGCAAATCTTTCCGCTGATTTTCGGGGGACACTCATCATAAATGAAGATCTCATAGAGCGTATTTGGCATACCGGTTACCGTTGCGGTAAACTGGGCATCTCTGCTCTTTCCGACCGGTGCAGATACATCAACCTTGATCTCACGTGCTGTCAGTTCCACTTTCTGTGAATCCCAGGTAAAGCCCTGACGCTGACGGTTCTTGAACATGTTGTTGACATTACAGACCGCTGTGACCTCATAGGTTCCCAGTTTATAGTTGTAATCAGTCTCAACTCCTGTTCCCGCATCTCTCCATCCGGTCATCCAGCCGGTTGGATCGGTGGTCTTTGAGTTCAGGTTTTCAGGCCATACCCATGCTGCTGACGGATCAACCTCCAGGTTTGTGGTCGGCTTAATCGCAACATTACCCGAATTTTTCCCAAGGGTCATGAGCTGTAACAGCTGTTCCTTATCCGGAGCAACAACACCGATATTCATAAATCCCTGACCGGGAGTGTAATCAAGACGACTGGTTATGTCATCGAGGTTTGTATCGGTGGTCATCTTAAACTGAAGAAGTATCCCTCTCTGAACTGATGAGTTCGCCTTCATATCAGCATTCAGATTCCAGATATCAAACGATAAGACAGGTTCCTGGGTGATAAATGCCGGAACCGGATTCCCCTGAGGATCGAGCACCGGTGTCTTGGCATCCCGTGCCTGGTACCAGACGTTTTCCTCTTTATCTGTGGGCATAGTAAAGTCCGTCGGATCATTGACCTTTATATGATCGGTCACATTTCTGACTACATCCAACGTGACGATATACCCGTTTCCACCCAGACAATTGGTGATATCCAGGTGCTCTTCACCAAAATAGACAGTATGATTCTGCCGAATCTGTTTGATGATAACATTCTGATCAATGTTATCGAATGTTTCGGCAGATACTATCGCAACGCATGCTATCACGATGATACATGTCGTCATTAGTAGGTATCTGTTCATTTTTTCCCTCATCTGAAAACACCCCACGTTCAGGCAGATCTCATATCATCCCTATATCAGAGCA
>NZ_DAONKG010000240.1:0-3337 GCF_035406105.1 Methanospirillum sp. | reverse complement strand
TCTATGGTTACATATCGATTCTATCCCACGAGAACTGCGTCATGAGCGCCCGAATCTATCTCTTTGAGCATATCTTTGGGCTTTTTGCCTGAAACAGTGATGCCGAGCGATACGCAGGTACCGACGACTTCCTTGACCGCACTCTTGAGATCATAGGAAAGCATATCATCAAGTTTCATTTTGGCAATCGTGACAGCAGCCTCAAGTGACACGTCCCCGACAATCTTGGTATTCGGCTCACCAGAGCCTTTTTCAACGCCTGCTTCTTTCATGATAAGTGCTGTCGTGGGCGGAATACCGACCGAGATGGTGAAATTCTTCTTCTCGTCCACCTCTACACGGACAGGAACCTGCATTCCGTTAAAGGATGCGGTTTTTTTGTTAATCTCATCAACAACAGCCTTGACGTTGATACCGAGGGGACCCAGTGCCGGACCGAGTGGCGGACCAGCAGTTGCCTTGCCACCGGGTACTAGTACCTCGACTACTTCTGCCATTGTGTATCACCAGTCAGGACAGTGATGTCCATCTGGGTTCATTAAGGTTGGAAGGATACATAAAAAAGAATATGTCCGGCAGGTCCTGCCCTCGTATCACGAGTCGTCTTCGCCACGGTCGATGACCCTGACGTGATCACCCCGGACCGTGATGGGAATTGGCAGAACACTCTCGTACAATTCAACGGTAATCTCCTCTTTTGAAGCGTCAACTCGCTTGACTACCGCTTTTTCTCCTTTGAACGGACCGTTGATCAGTTCAACAATTGTCCCTTCATCAATACCACTGACTGCCGGTTTTGGTATCAGGTAGTGACCAACTTCCTCAAGTGTGGTTATCCCGGGAAGGACAGTGCGCGCACTGGGAACATGTTCCATCAGTTCCTGAACCCTGGCAATCGGTTCATCGGTCTCTACCAGAACATATCCTTTCAGTTCGTCAGGGACGATAACTGACATAACCCGGATATCATTATCAGCGTCCCGCACCGCCTTGTCGATATTGTCTGCGACCGACCGTTCTGACCGGTTTGTGGTCTTTACCGCATATATGCGGGTAAGACGGTGTTCATTCTCCATGGGTATCAGGATGGGAGTACAAGGAAGAGTTCGTAGATGGCAAACCCGATAATTCCAATCAGTACAACACCTGCCGCAGC
Source organism: Methanospirillum sp. (assembly GCF_035406105.1). GTDB lineage: Archaea > Halobacteriota > Methanomicrobia > Methanomicrobiales > Methanospirillaceae > Methanospirillum. The sequence goes on along the minus strand of NZ_DAONKG010000240.1, from coordinate 2,181 downwards.
GACAAGTGCAATCTTGGTATACTCATCCCGTGTCGGAAAACGAGCAAGTTTGAGGACACGCAGGTATTTGCGGAAGAGTTCCTCGTTTAAATTGATGTCAAGTTTGGGGATTTCCATATATATCACTTCAGAAAATCAATCTCAAAGTGTCTCTGAAATTTCGGGTTATTTTTTTCATTCCTACCATATATTTGTGGCGACCGCACACCGGTCAGGATAAGAAGGGTCCGAATCGTGTTCTGCATCGTCGGATCTATCTGTGCTCCCCAGATTATCCGTGCATCAGGATCTATCAGATTATATACCTCTTCTACAACACCTTCTGCTTCGGCCATCGTCATGTCCGGACCACCGGTCACATTGACAAGAGCAGATGTGGCGCAGGAGATGTCAATATCAAGCAGGGGTGACCTGATGGCTTTGCGAACCGAATCAGCAGACTTGTCCTGAGCATCACTCTCGCCCATCCCGATCATGGCAACCCCTCCTTTCTCCATGATGGCACGCACATCTGCAAAGTCAAGGTTTACAAGACCGGGAACAGTGATCAGCTCGGTAATGCCTTTTACTGCCCGCATGAGCACCTCGTCGGCAACCTTGAATGCTGCATAGAGGGGAAGTTTTGGCACAATCTCAATAAGCCGGTCATTTGGAACAACAATGACCGTATCAGCAACATCACGCAGACGTTCAAGACCGGCTTCTGCGTTCTCCATCCTGATCGCCCCTTCGGATGAGAACGGCAGTGTCACAATTGCAATAGTCAGAGCTCCTTCTTCGTGAGCTGCCCGGGCAACAACCGGAGCACATCCGGTCCCGGTTCCTCCGCCAAGACCAGCGGTGATAAAAACCATGTCCGAGTCTTCAACAGCCCGCCGGATATCATGTTCACTCTCCAGAGCCGCCTCTTCACCGACCTGAGGGTAGGATCCTGCACCAAGCCCTCTTGTCCGTTGTCTCCCAATGAGAATCCGGTGATCAGCCTTGACCGTTGCAAGGTGCATGGCATCGGTATTGATGGCATACAGTGTGGTCCCGGCAATCCCTTCATCCTTCATGCGGGTGATGGTGTTTGACCCGGCTCCTCCACATCCGACAACCGATATCCGGGTCGTCATCGTCCGGAGGACAGCATCAAGGTCACTATTATTCTGTGGGATCTGTTGCTCTGCTTTTGCCCTGTTGAGTGCTTCTTCAACGATTGATTTCATCTGGCCTGCCCCTGCGGAATATGAATCCGCGTTAACGTCTCTGTCATCACCATGTCCGGATAGATCTCCATATCACCAGCCTGTACCGGGTTTCCTGCCATCAGCTCACTATAGAGCGGGCCGGGAGGAATACCTAATTCTCTGGCTTTCTTTGGATCAAACCGTAATTTTTTGATGATTAGAAAATCCCCCTCAAAAGAACAGGTGTATCTGTCCTGTAACAATGTTACGCAGAGATGTATTAATTCATCCGCTATTCTGGCGCTGAATGCAGCATCGGTGATAAAAACCGGATGACACGCTTTCCCTCTTCCGGTCAGATGAGCAACAGGGAGTGGCTCAAGCGCAGAAAGAAACGGCTGTGCTGCGCATTTCATGACTTCCTCAATAAGCTCACCCGGAATTGATACCACCACCGGCTGCTGCACATGTTCAAGCATATGCAGGACAAGGGAAGACCCTGGTACAGCGGCTGCTGCACATGTTCTGATCCTGATATAATCTGCAAAAGGGAGAGTATGCATCCGCATCAGATCCCCCTGCCCCAGAACCGGAATTTGATACCGCTCAGCAAGTCCAGTTATCAGTCGTTCTTCTCTTCCTGACATGGCTTTGCCATCAATATAGAGAGCAACTGCACCAGACGATCTGATAATATCCTGGAACAGATCGTCTGTCAGGTATGGAATATCACGGGTAGGCATGATATGACCAAATCCTCCCCTCGTGAGTTTGGTTATCTCGGTCTGACGCTGGGCATAATGCGTCCCTCCAAATCCTGCGAGGGGGATGACTGATGAGGTATCCATGACCAGGGCATCAAGGACTGCTTTTGCAACCGCCCGGGCCGCATTCCGATCATTCCATTCGGTCTCGGAGCTTCCAAGTTCTACAAAACATGAGGGACAGGGAAGGGAGGTGGGACCGTGATGCGTTGCCTCGTACATCACCTCATACCCTTCCGGTGCAT
>NZ_DAONKG010000239.1:0-3346 GCF_035406105.1 Methanospirillum sp. | reverse complement strand
GACCGGTTCGGTCACGATTGGTGCGATATCAAGCGTCAGCTCAGGAACTGGTTCTTCAGTAGGTGTTTGAGCAGGTGTCCAGGTAGGCGTCGGTGAGGGAGTGTTTGTGATGATTTCATTCTTGTCGGCATCTGCATCTTTTTTACCAGATCCCGATTTTTTATCTGATGTGCTATTTGCGTCTTTTTCCTTTTCCGGTTTGATTTTACTCAAAAGAAAGGTCGTTTTCAGACTGGTGGTAACCCCATCTCCAGGGTTCTTTTCGGCAATATCATTTACCTGAATCGTAGCCCATGCAGTGTACTCCCCTTCTGGATACTTCCCGTCATCCTTCGTCTCCCAGACGGCACCGGTATCAAACGGACTATAATAGACAAAAATTTTATCAAGGTTATATGATCCAGTCGGTGACTGCAGGGTTGTAAACGTTGTCTCATTTGGTCCGGTCAGATTGAGTCTGACAGGGACTCCTGCTGAACCCGGCCGCTCGGTGAGTGTATACATGTTGGTGGATATCTTAAAAGAGACGAGATTTCCTTTCTTTATCCATTCAGGTTCATGATCAATTCCCTGCTCCTCCACATCCAGCTGAATCCAGGGATCCTGAACCTTGAATACTGGTTTTTTACTGATAAGACCATACCAGGTCCCTGTCTTTCCTGAAAAGAATGCTGGATCCACAAAAAAATGCCTGGCATCCATCACCTTTGCACGGGAATCAGGGGTCCCCTCCGGAGAGCCGGAACTCCAGAACGCAATCTCATCGCCGGTCCTGACATTACAGTCCGAGATATCAAGGTCATTTTCTCCAACAAATACCGTCCCTTCCTTTGGAATTTTTGAGTCCAGTGCATATGCACCAGTCCCAAAGAGAAGAAGAATGAGTATGAATAAGAGAAAAATCCGGGAGACTTCCATAATAGAGTATTCCCGCCGGTTTTTTTAGATATTTGTGTGCTGCATCATATTTCAGATACGTGAATATCATATTCCATCAGGGACGAGTACTATCACGCAGTTTGCTCTGGGTATACTGGGTCTGGTCTTTATCCTGATTGCCATTCGTCAGGTCGGCAGGTTTTCTTTTCGAATCTGGCAGGTGATGCTTGCCGGGGCAGTACTAACGCTGCTCACCGGACAGATATCACCTCATGATGCGCTGCATGCTATCAACCCCGGTGTCATGCTCTTTCTTCTTGGTATGTTCATCATTGGTGAAGGGGTGAAGAATAGTGGTCTTCTTGAAGACTGTATCACCGGAATCTGCCGGTACGCAACATCCGGGGACATGCTCCTGATTCTTATTGTCGTAACCATGGGAGGGCTGTCGGCGATTCTCATGAATGATACGATTGCTATCATTGGTGCACCCCTGATTCTGATTCTTGCCGGACGATTCGGAGTATCCAAACCTGGAGCCATGATCGCTCTGTGCTTTGCCGTTACTACGGGAAGTGTGTTCAGCCCGATTGGAAACCCCCAGAATTATCTTATTGCCTCATATGTCCCGCATATGTCCCCGTATCTTCTCTTTCTGTCCGGACTTTGTATCCCGACACTTCTCTCGATGGGAATCATCTGCCTCTTTCTTCGGCCGCTTTTTCAGGGGGCCGGCCGGCCAGATGATGGTTGTCTAATTCAGAAGACATCCGCAGACATCAGAAGAGGGACTGTGTATCTCTCGTTTATCCTTATTTTTATCGGGATCGGACTTCAGATCGCACACGGGCTGATGGGGATCGGATGGGCAGTTCCTATCGAATATATCGCAATCATCGCAGCCATGCCAGTCCTGCTCTGTTCGTCAGACCGAATCAGCGTTCTGAAAAACCTGGACTGGTGCACCCTCATCTTCTTCGCTTCCATGTTTGTCCTGATGCAGAGTGTGTATGACACAGGATTCTTTCAGGGATTCCTGCCAAAGACCGGAGGGACAGATATCCTCATTGTGCTGGTTTTTGGCATTCTGCTCTCCCAGTTTATCTCAAACGTCCCTTTTGTTGCGCTCTTTCAGCCGGTTCTGTTAACCCCGGAAGTATCACCATCAATCGTTCTCGCACTTCAGCAGGAAGCACCATCGCCGGAAATCTGACCATTCTTGGTGCAGCAAGTAATGTTATCATTCTTGCACAAGCAGAGCGGTATGGCGTCCATGTTCCCATGACCATCTTTTGCAGATACGGCATTCCGGTAACGATCTGCCAGACGTGTATCTATGCCGCATATCTGACCGTTATGCCATGATCTCCCGGTTTTTCATTTCTTTTTGGGTATTGCATGGCATATATTTATATATTGAGAGTCTGAAACGGTGATTTACAGCCTGGATTGCCCACATGTCAGGAATACTCGTCGTTGATGATAAACCCGCACACCGGGATCAGATCGCGGAGATTCTGAGCAGTGCCGGATATCAGGTCACCGGGATTGCATCGTCAGGGACTGAGGCAATAACCTTATTTCATCAGATTGAGCCGGATCTGGTAACACTTGATCTTATCATGCCGGATATGAACGGTATGGATCTGCTCAGGATCATGAAAGGGACAAGTCCAATGGTGTCTTTTCTCATCTGCACATCCATCTGTCATGAGATGATGGCAGATCTTGCAAAGCGATCCGGTGCTGATGCACTCTTTTACAAACCGATCTCATCATCAAAACTGCTTGAAGCTGTCTCACATATCCTGGGATCACCACAGCTGGAGAAAGACGCTTCATCATAGGAATATGATCCGGGAGGGGATCCCGGACCTGAAAACAAGGTTTATGGGGTGTATCCATATCCGGTCAGGCAGATAATTGTGCGGGGAGTGCTGGATGGGGGGTTTGTATCTCTCTGCCTGAACCGGTCATGTCTCTTCTGGTTTTGTAATTATCCTCTGGTGAGGACGGCATACCGGATGGGTAGGTGTGGGGCGTATGCATTCCAGCTTTGGTATCACCTCCGGGCTCTTTGTGCAGGGTAGTTCCTGCGCATGTATAGTTATATTTACATTCTGTTATATCTACTTTCCTCTTGGACGTAGATTCTTAGCTTTTTGTTATCATCTCCAGGCATTTTCAGATCATGCTTACAGGGAAGAATCTTCAAAAACAAAAATCTCTTCAATGGTCACATGAAACCTCCGGGCCATTTTGAATGCCAGTTCAAGAGAGGGGTCATATTTTCCTTTCTCTATTGCAAGAATAGTCTGTCTGGTGACTCCCACGTCCCGTGCAAGATCTTCCTGAGTCAGATCATGCATTGCCCGAAAGACCTTGATCTTATTCTTCATCCTCCCCTCCGGCACCAAATTTCCGCTCGTACCAGGAGATGAAGAGGATGTATACAATTATCATCAGA
>NZ_DAONKG010000238.1:0-3374 GCF_035406105.1 Methanospirillum sp. | reverse complement strand
AGTTCAAATCTCGCCTGAGGCTTTATTTTTTAATTAATTTTTCGACGTTGTTAACCTTTTAAGTCGTTTTTCCATTATCCGGAACAGAATATTTTTTAATGCTACTATTTATCGAAATAACGCATTGGACTCCATTTAGAGTCAATTTCAACTAACTTTCATGTAACGGGACTTCAAAAACCCGGTACCCAAGATTGCCAAAACAATAAATAACAAATAACCGCACCTGAGCCTCCGGGAACTCCATTAAAACCCCTTTCCCATACCTCTGCACCTGATGACGATGCTCTGCCTGTAATTCAAATGTTTCAGGAGTTCTGTTAAATCGGGAGAATTCCGCCAAAGAGTAGTACTTAAACTCAATTATCCATCGAAGTCCGGCAAACCGTTCATTATACTTTCCAACAAATTCAAGGTCAGAACGTCCCTCCGGATATGATCGCTCAATATTCCATGTGAACCAGGGAGAAAGATAGCGGCTGCATACTTCATAAAATGTCGTGCGATAGAAATTCTCATTCACCTGCATAAAGACAGATTCAGGAAGCTGGCTGATATACAGGCGCCAGTACTCAGAGAAGAGCCTGAATAAATCCGGATGCGCGACGAATTCACGCATCATTTTTTCATATTTGTCCTGAACAGGATCAATACGGAACACTTCATTGAAATATTCCACGACCATCTCTTTTATGGTAAGATTTGGGATTTGAAGGCTGAACTCATCCTTTCTCGTCAGAATGCCCAGATAAAATAAGGATACCGGGTAAAACGCAGGTTCGAAGAATTCATGCAGATTAAATTGCGCGAGGAGTGCTTTTCTGTTATATGAAAGTGTTTCACTCATTGTCAGCTGACTGATGAATGTTTCAAGAATTTCCTTTTTCCCAAGTGTCAATCTTCTGACCCATTCCAGATCTGTCCGGAGATTCAAATCAAAAAGATTATCAGGAATTGCTTTCTGCTCTGCGAATTGCCTGAAAAAAAACATAAGCATTGTTGAATTATAAACCGCAGGGGTATCTGTTTTTACAAAGTGATACCCGTTATACATATTTTTAATGACCTCTTCGACATGAACCCGGGTTATTGGATTAATCTCATAATCACGATACACTTCATCCATGAGTGTATCTACTTCATTTTGGGTAAAACCCAGCATGTGTTCATATACAGGATCGAGTGTAATAAATGTGGCAATATTGTACGCTGAACTTAAATCATCAATTGTTACCGGAAGAACACCCGTGATAAAAATATTTGCTACTGATCCTGACTGCCTTCCCGCTTTCAGGACTTTATAATATGCCCTCAGAAAACTATCACCAGATGTTATTTCAGAATAGAGATGATCATGTGACTGTGTTATCAGCTGATTCACGAAATTATCATATTCGTCAATAATGACATAGACCGGAGGGGCACCTGAGGCCTTCAGGTAACCAAGGCAGATAGAGAGATTAAGGGAGGCAGGATCATCCATCCTGATATCAGGCATATCGGAGAAGTACACAGGATACTGGTATTTAAGCTCAATCAATCGCCGGTTGCAATACTGATGAAAGGAATATTCAATCTGATTCCTGCTATCAGATCCGGATATTTCAGAAAAATCTAGTTTGAGAACAATATACATATTGTGAGATGATGTACGGTTCTTCCCAATCCAGGTGTTGCCAAATAGTTCTTCAAACCGATCAGCTTCATTGATATCATAATAATACTGGAGCATGGAGCAGAACAGTGATTTACCAAATCTTCTGGGGCGGAGAAATACCGGGTTTTGCACGGTCTCAAGCTTTTCAATGAACCTGCTTTTATCGATCAGATAATTGTTTTTTGTGATCAATTCAGCATAATTCATTATCCCGTAGGGTATTCTTCTCTGCATATGGTTCTCCCAAAAGAGCGGTTTGTATATATTGCATATACCGGAATGGCATAAAAATTATCGATGAAAGAATAATTTTTGTTGCTAATTGTCCATAAAAACTGAAAGGTATAGGATTGTAGGAATTTTTTTCGGTTCCTGTAAAAAGAACATCGAATTTTTTATTTGAGGATAGATTAAAACCCCTCTTATGTGTTCGAAGGTTTATAAAGGATTTATAAACTATATTTTTTGGAAGGGGTTTTTCGCTATCCTCATTTGAATTATTCACATCAATGAGTAAGAAACACTCACCGATGAGAGTATACACTTATGGGTGTTGAGGACAAAAGGGGCTTCAAAGCAGGGAGAGAGAAAAGGAGGGAGTCTGTTTGGCGTGCTCCTGTCAATGTGCTCAGCAAAAGGTCAGAATTTCATCCGTTTTTGGAGTTTTACCTACGGATCAACTCTTTTCATTTTGCACATGAGACCATCATATGGAATTCTCCTTATTGTTGGAGAATAATGCTTACTGGAACACAAATTCTGATTGAACAGTGTGATAAAAAGATTTACCGGTTTTTAGACTGCCAAAATAGTCTGCAAAATAAAGATCTCTTTTTTAGTAAGTCAAAGAGTATATTTGTCGATAAAGTCTTGTCTGTTTTCGGATTTTTATTGAATGATACACATACAAAACTTTCTTATGGTTTTGATACATAGAATTCGTACGCACTCAGGAGGTGTGATATGTACAAACGTGATGATGCAGTATCACCGGTTATCGGTGTTATCCTGATGGTGGCGATCACCGTTATTCTCGCTGCAGTGATTGCAGCATTTGTATTTGGTATGGCTGGGAACGTCGATAAATCAAAAACAACCACTGTAACTGTTGAAAGAGTAAATGCAACACATTTAAAATTAACACATTTTGGTGGCGCAGGAGCGAAAGAATTAGCATATCAATATCCATTTAATGTGACTGTAGGAGATACTGAGATCAATGCAGGATCCGGCTTAACAAAAGAAGTTGGATCAGTCGCTTATTACAATATTGGATCATCTTATCCACCTGGAACCGCTGATGTCACAATTGTTGGTAACTTTAATACTGGAAAATTCCCAGTTTATAGTTCTAAAATTTAATTATTTTATATTTTAAAAATTTATTTTTTTATTTTTCAATTGAGTTATTATTACTTGTACTTCTATAACTTCTAGAGAACAAAATCACTCTTCTATAACCTCATGATCTGTTAAGCATGCCACCATTGCAGGTGAATGTTATATTATTTGAATTTCTTGAAATATTTCAAGATCACGGATCAAAATCTGATCGATAGGTGTTGAAAGGAAAATCATAATGCCTGATTCTCTTTTGATCTGGTAATCATGCATATTCAAAGTGCTTTCATTTTCTTTTTATGAAGATCCTTTTTTCCCCATTTACAATCCTTAAAAAATTATATTTATGTGCGTATTGACTTTTCCAAGTTTAATA
>NZ_DAONKG010000237.1:0-3426 GCF_035406105.1 Methanospirillum sp. | reverse complement strand
GATCAGGAGTATGAAACCGGGTGGCTGACAAATATCAATATTAACCAGTATGAGCAGATTGCAACGGCCGATATCACCATCAGGATTATTGCCCGCGAACCTGGTCTGAAAGGACTTGTCAACGGAATACCTGCAATTGCGGCACAGCCAGGCCAGATGGTGACTCTGCATAATGTCGGGGTGGATTCAACCGGCAAATTCCTCTTCAGCATACAGGACGGTGCAGGATTTTCCTTCAGGGGTGGCATTGAATCGTACGAGGTTACCAATCCCTTTTGAATATTTTTAAACCGGCGAATAATGCATGTATACAGGTATTCTATGCGGGGGTGCAGACAGGTGAGGAACCGGAATGGTGTGGCAATGAAAAAAGAACACGCAATGACACAGATACAGACGATTGTGATCCTGACCGTGGTCATGGTTGTACTGTTTCTTCTTGGTGTGATTCTGGTTATCTGGAATCCTATTCCTGAACGGATTCCACAGGCTACGATTAGTATTGAAGGCGAAGGCGATTCCATCGTAATGCAGCATGTCAATGGTGATTCATTCCCATCAGATCGGCTCATTGTCAAGGTGAACGGGGATGTCCAGCCAAACTCGAATATGAATTTTCAGGGAGGGACCTGGCCATGGTCACCGGGGGAACGGATTCAGTTTTACTATCCGTCTCCTGATGCTCCGCGTCTTGTTGAGGTGATGTACGTGACTGATAAGGGAGAGAGTATCCTGATTGACAAGGCACGACTTGAGCCCCCGCCGGTAATATCTGCAACGCCACTGCCGGTTGAGATGGTCCTGCCGGTTACTCCGACGCCGCTCCCGACCAATATCCCGGTCAGTCTGAAGGATGCAAATCCATTCCAGCCTCCCGTCAGTGACTTTACTGCTGAACCCAGGGTTGGAGACCCGCCCCTGACGGTAACGTTCCATGACCTGAGCTATGGGCAGGTATCAGAATATCTCTGGAGCTTTGGGGATGGATCAACCTCAACGCTCCAAAACCCGGTTCATACATACTTTGTCCCCGGATCATACACGGTGAGCCTCCTGGTGAGCAACGCCTACGGGTCAAACCGTAGAACTGCCGCGGACTTTATTGTGATCGGGTCACCACCGGTCGCAAAGTTCCTTGCCGAACCATCAGGCGGCCAGGCACCACTTACCGTACAGTTTACTGATCTCTCCACCGGCAACCCGAAGAGCTGGGAGTGGTCGTTTGGTGACGGGACCCAGTCGTTTGAGAAGAACCCGGTGCATATCTTCCAGCAGGCAGGTCAGTATAATGTTACACTCAGGGTCACCAATGCCTACGGAACCGGCAAATACTCCCATGAGACCGGTATTAATGTCACAGCTCCGACAAAGATGGATGTATATCTGACCGGCAGTGTGAACGGGGCCCTGGTTCCGGATGGGTATGTCAGGCTCAGGGTGACAGATCCGGCAAGTTCCATGAAGATTGCAGGGAAGATCTATACCTTTGAACCAGGAGATCTGATCCAGCTCATTTATGGATCCGGATCCTCTGACGGGACCATATCTACCGATAAGAACCGGTTTACGGCATTCAATTTCAATGATATCACGTTGGTAAAGAACGGTGAGACCTTGGCCCGGGGTCCGGTCAACAGTTTCTCAATCGGCGGGTTTGACAGTTACTCCTCAACCCTGAACATTACGATTCCACGAGGAGATCCCTATACGACCCTTTACATCAACTCTGAACCGTACAAATATGTTGAAAGTCCAAAATTCACCTTCTCAGGAATCGGGCCGGACAGTGCCGGCAGGTTCTTCTACCAGAAATCAGCCCAGAGTATGAACTTCCAGGGAGGGATTACTGAGATGACCATCGGGTGATCAAGGGGCAGCCGGTGGCCGGGGGATCGGTAACCTTTCATTCTTGGCATACGATACCATAGGCACACACCTATGTCAGATCCCCGACAATTATTTTCATTCCTCATCATCCTTCTTTCTGTGCTGTTCGTATATCCGTGCCTTGCTCATGCAGATACGGTTCTGTATGAAACAGATTTTACGGATGCAACCGGCTGGGAGACAAACAGTCTTTCATCATTTTATCCTGACAACCAGACCGGCAGGTACCATTACCAGATAACAGGGGGGACTGGATCCTATGCGTATTATCCACTGTCTGCACCATGTACCGGCCCCTTTACCCTCGAATTTGACGTTCTGCCGGTTCTGACCGAAGAGCAGAGTTCATTCCGGTTTGGACTGGGAACAGAAGGGTATGACAGCCAGAAAGGCCCGCTTGTCCTTGCAGAACTGAATAACCAGAACGGTGAACATGCATTTTCCCTTATTGCCATCTCAAAAGAGAATCTTCGTTCACAGACGTTCTCAATTCCTGGAAAGGCAAATTACAGCGGTAAAACAGTCAGATTTACGGATGGAGAGGGGTATCATATCAGGATTACCTGGTATCCGGTTGAAAAACGCGTCAGCATGACTGTTACAAAGCCTGGTAATAACACCCCGCTCTTTAGTCATTTTGTGACGGTAACCGGGAAGATGGAAGAGTTTACCCATCTCTTCTTGACCTCGGTCGGCGAAGGACAGAACGGGAGAAAGGCTGAGGGATTTATAGATAATATCAGCCTGAAATCGCTCAGTACAGTGCCCGCAACACCCGAGCCGACGATATCCTCACAAGAACCGACTCCGACGCCGACACTGGTGACGAGTGATACCGCAGTCCCCGTGTCAGGCGACAGTACCTGGTCAGGAGAGACCGGTGATCAGGTGCAAGGAGAAGATATGACACCCCTTCCAAAACGAACCCCCCTTCCCGCCCCGCCGACCCCGATCCCTACTGAAAAATCAGGACCGGCACCCCTCATTATCCTTCTGGGTCTTGGATTTGTGATCGTTCTTTTCAGGAGATAAACCATGGATGAACATGTACTCGAAGCAGCCGGACGATGCAGAGTTGTCGTCAGGGATGGCAGAGTCGTAGAGGTAGGAAAACCCGTTATTCGTGAATGCCCGCTCGCCCGCCGGTTTGCATGCCCGGTTACGGAGATGACACCACAGGCCATTACAAAGAATATTCAGAACCGGATAGACTCGTTTGGTATGTGTACCCCCGGCCGGGAACTGATATCAGATGAGGTATTTGTCGGGTTTGGTGCATCCGAGATCATCAGTTCGGCTCTGAAAAGCCGGTATATCGACGCTGCCGTCATCGCCTGTGACGGGGCGGGCACGGTTGTTGTCACCCGGTCTGCTATGGCACAAGGAATTGGGGGCAGAATGTCAGGCCTTGTGAGTACCACCCCCATCCCGGATGTTATCCGAAGAATTGAGGAGGAGGGTGGGATTGTTGCAGATCCGGAACATGCATCACTCGATCCCCTGACCGGGGTGCATGCAGCGAGAAAGGCCGGACACGAA
>NZ_DAONKG010000236.1:0-3441 GCF_035406105.1 Methanospirillum sp. | reverse complement strand
GACATGAATATGAACTGGACCTATATGAATAAGGCATTCGAAGATGTTCTCCTTAAAAATAAGGTAATCAAGGATCGGAAATCAGCCTATGGCCTTCCCTGTCACACTGCCAATGCAACCATCTGTAAGACGGAAAACTGTGGCATTCATCAACTCAGAACGAAAGGTGTGACTGAGAGTTATTTTGAATGGCAGGGGATGAATGGTAAGCAGGTCACAAAACCGGTCTTCAATGCAAAAGGTGAGCAGGTCGGCTTTGTTGAAACAGTTCAGGATCTCACCGAACAATTGAATCAGATCGCATATTATGAATCGATTCTTGATGCCGTCCCCATGGCAATTACGGTCACTGACCTGAATTCGCGGTGGACTTTTGTCAACAAGGCTGTTGAGAGGATGCTTAAAAAGTCCAGAAAAGAACTCATCGGTCATCAGTGCAATGAATGGGGTGCAAACATCTGCAATACCGAAAATTGTGGTATTACCCGTCTGAAGAGAGGGATTCCCAATACCAGATTCGAGCAGGATGGAGGGTATTATAATGTGGATTGTGCCTATGTCTATGATGCCCGCGGAGAGAAGGTGGGACATGTCGAGGTTGTGGGCGATGTTACTGCCATAACAAAGGTACAGAAGTATCTTGATGAATCGGTCCAAAATATCTCCTATTGTCTTGATCAGTTTGCAAAAGGGAAGACTGAGTTTGAAGTCCGCATCCCTGAGGCTGATCAGTATACTACCGAGGTCAGGGGAAAGATGGTGGACCTGACCCAGAATCTTCATAAGGCACGAGATTCAGTAAAAACCCTTGTAGTTGAAGCAAACAATCTTGTTCAGGCTGCCATCCGGGGAGATTTAAAACACCGGGCAGATGCATCACAATTGGCGGGTGATTTTGCTGAAGTAGTTGAAGGGGTAAATAAAACTCTGGAAACCGTAGGAATACCCCTGAATGTTGCTGCCAAATGGATTGAGGATGTAGCAAAAGGCAGAGAAGTATTTGATATTACCGATGAATACCCCGGCGATTACGCAGTTATTAAAAATAATATCAATGAATCCAACCGTGTGCTCAAAGCACTGGTAGCTGAAACCCAGCGCCTCTCGAAAGGAGCAACAGCAGGCGATCTCAGCATTCGCAGTGATCTGTCGCAGTACCCCGGTGCATGGAAGGATATTGTTGCCGGAATAAATGAAACACTGGAATCTGTCGTGACCCCGGTGCATGAGGCAATCCGTGTTGCAGATGAATACGCTCAAGCGAATTTCTCTGCACGCTTTGATCCATCCCTGAAAGTAGCCGGAGAATGGGTCGGGTTTAAACAGGCTCTGGACAATATCGGTATTCAGATCTGCGACGCCATCGGAGTGATAAATAAACAGGTCCTTGAACTGGCATCGAATGCAGAGGAAGCAACGGCAAGTGTTGAGGAGGTATCTGCCGGCTCACAACAGATAGCGAAAAACACGGGCAGTGTCAGTGCCAATGCAGAACAAGGAGACGAAGGGATAACCCAGGTGCTCAAGGCCATGGAGGATTTAACGATCACCGTTGGCGAAGTCTCTCAGCGTGCCGAGAAGGTATCTACATCTGCAAGTGAGGCGAACCATTTCTCAAAACAGGGCATTGAACTGGCGAAAAAGTCAGAGTCGGCGATGAACGGTATTAGACTCTCAACCAGTGAGGTTGACCAGATTGTGAAAGAAATAAACAAGCAGATGGAGGAGATTGGAAAGATAGTACGACTCATTACTGATATTTCCAATCAGACCAACCTTCTCGCATTAAATGCTGCCATTGAGGCAGCACGGGCCGGGGAAGCAGGAAGAGGGTTTGCAGTTGTTGCAGCGGAAGTGAAATCTCTTGCCCAGGACTCCCGGGCATCTGCGGAGAATATTGCTGATATGATAGCAAATCTGCAGGCAAAGGCAACCAAGGCGAATGATGCGATCATCACTGCTGGTTCAGCGGTAGAAGACGGAAACAGAGCCCTTGAAGAGACCGTCAGAGCCTTCTCAAAAATTGCTGATTCAATAGAGGATATCACTAAAAATGCAATGGATATGGCATCCTCATCTGAAGAGCAGGCTGCAGCGGTTGAGGAGATCACGGCGAGTGTCCATGAAGTATCGGTTCTCATTCAGAATACTGCCAGGGAGGCCCAGGATGCTGCAGCGGCAACTGAGGAGGCATCAGCTTCTATTGAACAGATTGGCCGGGTTATTGCAAATGTGAGTGGTATTGCTGATAATATTTCCCGTGAAATGACAAAGTTTACAATATAAGGCACTACGATGCAATGAACAAGTCTGCTTGTGAGACATGTTCCATTAAAATCCTCATCTCCTTGTTTTTAAGGGTCTTGAAGAACAGGCATCAGTCTGTGAGGGTGGTGCTATGAAAAATGATGACATGGGAGGAGAGATCCTGGCGATAACCAACCTCTCTGTACGAGTGGAACAAAGATTATAAGGGCAATATGTGATTGATATATGACCGGTTAGCGCTTTCCCGAAACAACCGGTTGATAATTATCCGGGGAGGTATTCCTGTGACAATCAATAAACCAGATCATATAATAAAATCGCGACATCATGTCTGCATTTTTTTGTAAAGCAGGAAATAATCTGCAAATGATTTGTATATGCAAAGCACAAAAAATTTTTTCTTTAAAAAGAAATTTTGAAAGACTGAAGATCCTATGATTTCTGATTATCCGCTCATGGATGAAATAAACCCCTGCATCGAGATTATTCAAAATATGTCCTTGTTTGATCATATCCGGCTTATTATTCTCTATGGGTCTGTTGCACAAAGAAGACTAATATTCATTCTGACATTGATATTGCCATCTCAACGGACCTTTCAGACCTGCAGGCCGAACGAATGAGAATGCATATCCCTGGAAGAGTGCCGGATATCTGTGACATTCAGATATTTGAACATCTTCCATTATTTATCCCAGGCAGAGGGTTTAAAAGGGGATGTTCGGTATGTTGCTGATGAAGATGTATTATAGGATACAGCATTACGAATTTCCCGCGAGTATAAATTTTTCAAACCGCATTATCTCGATTATATCGGGGAGAAAGAAATTATATGATACATAATACCCAAATCAGAGATGATAAAATCCGGTTTTTGTTATCTGAAATTGATCAGTGTCTTTTTATAATCATGGAAAAACTGACCGCAAGGAGAGATTACCATGATTTTATCAATCTCGGACTTTTAAAATGTTGAATTTCGGCAATACTATGTGAAATATATAAGAATCACCAAAGATGTTCTCCTATAACAATCTGCCCTTTCCCGTTCATGCGTACTATCCATTCATATACCTGAATGATATCACGAGATGACAATCTTTTTATTCATAGGATGCGACGGATTTTTCAGGGACATATTCTGCACGATACCTTAAAAGAATATATCCCTCC
>NZ_DAONKG010000235.1:0-3441 GCF_035406105.1 Methanospirillum sp. | reverse complement strand
TTTAATCCCTATGTCCTCCTCTGTGCCTCTATTCCAGTTCTGATAGCGATTGGGGTGATCATTGAACGGCTCTGTTTCAGGCCGATTCTCGGAACTGGGAAATTAAATGAGATCTTCGTGAGTATAGGTCTTATTTACATCATGCAAAACCTTGTTGCACGGATATGGACCGACGAATGGAAGACCATCCAGAGTCCTTACCGGGATATCTCCGTTGATTTTAGCATTATTCAGGTCCCGCTCGATTATCTTATCATCATGGCGATCACGGCAGGTCTGCTCATCGGCCTGTATATCTTTCTTCATCACTCGTGGACCGGCCGGGCGATACGGGCAACCAGTCAGGACCGGACAGGAGCGATGCTCATGGGCATTCATGTCGAGCGGATGGATATGATCACCTTTGGTATTGGTGCCGCTCTTGCAGGAGCAGCGGGAACCCTCTGGGCGGTCAGTGGTCAGGTATTCAACCCGTATATGGGATCTGTACCGGCGATCAAGGCGTTTGCCATCATCATCCTTGGCGGTCTGGGGAGCATTCCGGGTGCCATTGTCGGAGGCCTTGCAGTCGGCCTTGTCGAAAACGGCACTGCCTTCACCCTTGGAGGAGCGTGGAAAGACGCGGTATCGTTTATCCTTTTAATTATCGTGCTCATCATCCGTCCCACTGGTCTTTTTGGGGAGGAGAACGAATGATTGCGGTCTCCGTTGTAAAAAGGTATCATCTCATCCCCATTCTGGCCTTTACCGGTGCAGTGTTCCTTCCAGTTCTGCTCGGTTCAAATCAGTATTTTAGGACGGTCCTCATTCTGATGCTGATATTTATCATCTATGCATCTGCCTGGAATTTTCTCACCTTTTCAGGCCAGGGTTCCCTGGGTCATGCAGCCTTTTTTGGCCTTGGCGGATATCTCTCATCACTGATCGCGATACAAATTAAAATCCCTTTTATCATTGCGATTTTAGCCGGAGCCGGGTTGACTACCGTGATTGGACTTCTTATCGGCTTGACCTGTGTCAGACTAAGGGAATGGTTCCTTGCGATGGTCACATTCGGGTTTGCTGTCATTGTCCAGACCGTCATCGTCATCAGCCAGCTCAGCCCTATCACCGGCGGATGGGACGGATATCCTGTTCCAAAACTCATCCCCGGCACAGGACCGGCATCATCGCTGATCGAGTACTATTGCATCCTGATTATTGCAGCCGGTTCGCTGCTGCTCTTTCATCTCCTGCTCAGATCCAAAATCGGGCTTGCCCTCGCCGCAATCCGGGAGAATGAGATGGAGGCAAAAGCATCCGGTATCAACACGGTCCCGTTCAAACTCTTTGCATTTGGCATCAGCTCTGGTATTGCAGCCATTGCAGGAGCCCTTGAGGTCTCCCATTTTGGATACATCTCACCTGAGATCTTTGGAACGGATATCTCCTTCTGGCCGGTCGTCTATTCCATAACCGGAGGGCTTGGAACGCTTGCAGGTCCCATTATCGGAACCATCGTTGTCAGTTTTATCTGGGAAGGTCTGAATGCACTGGGATTGACATATGAGCGGTTTATCGTCATCGGCCTGCTTCTCATCCTGACGATCATCTTTCTCCCAAAAGGGCTTGTTTCACTCCCTGATGCGGTACATGCCTGGAAAAAGCGGGGTTTTCAGATGAGGAAACGATAGAAAAACCTCTCTTTTCAGCACTGGTATTCGGCTTCTCACATAAAAAACCCGGATGATCCGGTAAAAAAGGCGGCTTTAAGAATATGATTGAGGAGAGAAATATGTGAGAAAGTTTACATCCCCAGATATGCTTCCCTCACATGCGCATCCTCCAGGAGTTCCTGTCCCTGACCGGAGAGCACGATCCTTCCGTTCTCAAGGATGTATGCCCGGTGGGATATTTCAAGGGCACGTTTTACGTTCTGTTCTACCAGTAGAATGGTAAGACCCTCCTCATTAAGGGCTCTGACCGTTTCAAGAACATTATGCACATATTTTGGAGAAAGCCCAAGAGATGGCTCATCAAGGATGATCATATCCGGACGGGTCATAAGACATCGTCCGATGGCCAGCATCTGCTGTTCTCCGCCACTGAGCGTTCCGGCCAGCTGGTCCTGCCGGTCCCGAAGTATCGGAAAGAGCGAGTAGACATACGCAAGGTCCTCCTCATTCCTGTGCATGTACGACCCCATGAGCAGGTTCTCTCTCACACTCATCTTTCCAAACAGTTTCCGGGTTTCAGGAACGAGATTTAACCGGTGTTTCACGATTTCATAGGTGGGAAGACCGTGGATTGGTTTATCTGAAAAGAGAATGCTTCCTGAACTGGCCGGAATAAACCCCATGACTGCAGATACAAGGGTGCTTTTTCCTGCTCCATTCGATCCGATGAGGGTGACGATCTCTCCTTTTGCAACCTCAATGGTCACATCCCACAGTACCTGGAGATGTTCGTATGAGGCTGATACCCCCGTAACCTTCAGCACAAAAACACCTTAGAAATGGTACTGCTCTCCAAGGTAGGATTCGATGACCCGGCCGTCTGCTGCAATCTCACGGGGGGTTCCTTCTGCAATCTTCTCACCCTGGTCAAGGACGACCACCCGGTCAGAGACCTCCATAATGATTCGCATGACATGTTCGATCATCAGGATGGTAAGTCCCTCATCCTGCATCGATCTGATCAGACGGATCGCCTCTTTCCCTTCCCCTGGAGTAAGGCCAGTCATCAGTTCATCAAGAAGTAGCATCTGTGGTCGTGATGCCAGGGCACGGGCTAGCTGGGTCTTTCGAAGTTCTATGGTATTGAGGTTTCCAAGCGGGCTGTCTATCTTATCTTCAGGAAATCCGACCCGGTGCAGACAGTCGACTGCCTCTTCTGCAGCCTGTTTCATGGTTGGTTTATGGCCGTTTCCATACAGGGCACTTATCATGACTCCTTCTTTTGCTGTAAGACCGGGGAATGACCGGGGATGCTGAAATGTCTTTGCAATCCCCCTCTTACAGATGGCATCAAGGGGGAGCCGGGTAATATTCTCATCTCTGAAGAATATTCCTCCTGAATCAGGGCGGTATACGCCGGAGATAAGGTTGAGAAGTGTCGTTTTTCCTGCTCCGTTTGGACCGACTAGCCCCAGTATTTCGCCCTCATGCAGGGTCATGTCAACATTTCTGACCGCACACAGGCCGCCAAATGATTTGGAAACGCGTTTTACCCGCAGCATGGAAACCACCATGAGAACCTATGTCATGATATATGTTAGCATGTAACATAAACTTTTCACCACTCGGAGTTACTGGTTTATATATGCGTATTTATACCGGACGCGAATGATGTGAAAAAAAGAATAAATGGATGAATAAGGGGATTATGTAGTGAACCTGCCCATAGACTGGGAGATTCTGTCGATTGAGGCGGTGGCGTCGGTAATCACCCTGGTTATCTGGT
>NZ_DAONKG010000234.1:0-3491 GCF_035406105.1 Methanospirillum sp. | reverse complement strand
CCTGAAAATATTGAAGTATATATAAATGGAGAACCACAGGGATTGACTCCCTTACTCATTACCGGAGTTGAACCCGGAAAATATCTGATAACCTTTGAGCATGAAGAAGGCTATGAAGACCAGGTAGTTGAGATTCCAGAAAGTGGCGGTGAAGTAAAACCCCAGAAAACTGAGCCCGTCTACAAAATAGCAGTACTTGCTGGTGAGAAGGAACCATGTAAAGATTGTTGCACAATACAAGAAGTACATGCCAAAACTTCGACCAGGGATTATTCAGAGGTATTTAAAATCAGTACGGTTGCTATGAAAACCGATGAGTCTGGCAGTATACCCTACACATTGTATTGGAATGGGAAACCATGGTATAAGGGTACTCTCAAACCGGATGAGGATGAAAAAGCAGAAGGCTGTGAAAATTGTGTCGTTATGGAAGATTATATCCGAGAAGTAACGCCACCTGGAACCTTCGAATTGAAGTTGGATGATGGCCGGTTGTGTACTTCTTCAGATAATAAAGGGAGATTGACCTTCTACGGAATTGAAGGCATTCCTATCCCATCACAATCTTAAATTGGTATGAATTCAAAAAAAAGGGATAATGCTCTGATAGAAAAACCAGATCTCTAAATAGAAAACACCGGATATTGAATTCTTATATTATCTCTCTCTTTTCTTTTTTCCTCTAATATCTCTCTGACCTGAGCCATCCGGTGTTCCATGCGTTCCTCTTCTGATAGGAACTCATCAGGAAGACCGGATACATATACATTCTCTAACATCTGGTTTATTGCCCTTATCTGCCTATTTGTTCGAATCCATGCAGTACAAATCTCCTGGGGAACTCCCTGCAGTCGTGCAGCATTCGCATTTGAGATAAGGGGATCATACCAGTCAAAGAATTGATGTATGGCCTCACAGAATTCAGAATCAACGAACGGCTTTTCAAGAAAGCCTGCGACATATTCACCGTACCTGATGACCTCCTCGATATTGAGTTTTTTCGCTGATGCCATGATGACCGGTGTTTCTCTGCCATTTGAAAAAGTCCGAAGATGACTTAGAGTGTCCCATCCATCAAAGGGATCCATCATGATATCAAGGATGAGCAGATCAAAAGATTCTTTTTTCAATCTCATAATACCCGTTGCAGGATCTTCCTCTGGAAAACAGTGATATCCGCAGGAGGTCAGAGCCCTGGCTATTGCCTCTCGAAATACCGCTTCATCATCGATAATAAGTATTTTCTTTGGGTTTTTTCCCATATGAATTTCCTTTCTGTACCCTTATGGAGAGTGAGAATAATTAATATTGTGATTATATTGCAGATGATGATCAAGGCGTTCATCAATGTATCTCATATTTGTAATAGTGATAGGAAAGAACATGAGTTAAATATATATAGAATTACAAATCAATAACAAAGAGATCACGATTATGAACTTTAATAATTTCACTCTCAAATCGCAGGAAGCTATTCAAAAAGCAATGGATATTGCCTTAGGGAAACAGAACCAGGCAATTGAAACTGCCCATATCATGAAAGGGATGCTCATCGTTGATGAAAATGTCATTCCATATCTGCTCAAAAAACTCAATGTCAATCTAGACAGGTTCCATCAGCTCCTTGATCGGAACATTGACGCATTACCAAAGATTACCGGTGGAGAGCCATATCTCTCTCATGATACAACAAAAGCCCTGCAAAAAGCAAATAGATATGCACAGGAGTTTAAGGATGACTTTGTTTCCATCGAGCATCTCCTGTTAGGCATACTCTCAGGCAATGATGCAACATCCCGTCTGCTTAAAGATAACGGGGTAACAGAAAAAGATCTCAAGGCTGCGATTCGGATACTGCGAAAAGGATCCACGGTCACCAGTCAGACTGCCGAAGAGACGTATAATGCATTACATCAGTTTGCACGAA
The DNA here is from genome assembly GCF_035406105.1 of Methanospirillum sp. Lineage (GTDB taxonomy): Archaea > Halobacteriota > Methanomicrobia > Methanomicrobiales > Methanospirillaceae > Methanospirillum. Next base: position 1,564 of record NZ_DAONKG010000234.1, on the reverse strand, counting down.
ACCTGAATGAGCTTGCGTTTTCAGGAAAACTGGATCCGGTTATCGGGCGTGATGATGAGATCAGGCGGGTGCTGCAGATTTTGTCCAGAAGAACGAAGAATAATCCGATTCTGATTGGTGAGCCTGGCGTTGGAAAGACTGCCATTGCAGAGGGTCTGGCACACCGGATTATTGACGGCGATGTCCCTGATAACCTGAAAACAAAACAGATCTATTCCCTCGACATGGGAGCTCTCATAGCCGGAGCAAAATACAAGGGAGAATTCGAAGAACGACTTAAGAGTGTGATTAAGGAGGTTGTCTCCTCTGACGGTGAGATTATTCTCTTCATTGATGAGATTCATACCCTGGTTGGCGCCGGTGCAAGTGAAGGGGCGATGGATGCTGCAAACATCTTAAAACCAGCCCTGTCCCGCGGAGAACTGCATGTAATTGGAGCAACAACTCTGAAAGAGTATCAAAAATACTTCGAGAAGGATAAAGCCCTTGAGCGCCGGTTCCAGCCGGTGATGGTCAACGAACCTGATACGCTTGACGCTATATCCATACTTCGGGGGATCAAAGAAAAATATGAGACACATCATCATGTCAGAATAAAGGATGAGGCCATTATTGCTGCTGTTGAGCTCTCACAACGGTATATCTCTGACCGCTTCCTGCCTGACAAGGCCATAGATCTTATTGATGAAGCCGCTTCAAAGCTCCGGCTTGAGATTAACTCGGTCCCTGAAGAACTTGAAATTATCGAGCGGAAGATTCGGCAACTGGAGATTGAGCGGGAAGCGATTAAGCGTGAAAAAGATCAGGTGAAGTTGGACGCCTTAAATACCGAGATAGGAAACCTGACCGAGGAGCGGAACCGTCTGAAGGCAAAATGGCAGTCTGAAAAGGATCTCGTCGAACAGATTCAGCAACGGAAGAATGAGATAGAGGATCTAAAGTTCGAAGCGGAAACTGCCAACCGGGCTGGAGATCTTGGAAAGGTCGCAGAGATCAGATACGGAAGAATTCCTGAAAAAGAGAAGATCATCGAGGGACTCAAAGCACAACTGACCGATCTGCAGAAAGATTCTGCCATGGTCAATGAAGAGGTGGATGCAGAGGAGATCGCTGAAGTTGTATCCAGGTGGACAGGTATTCCGGTCAGCAGGATGCTGCAGAGTGAGAAACAAAAACTTCTCACGCTGGAGTCTGAACTTCACAAGCGTGTCGTAGGTCAGGATGAGGCAATTCGTGCAGTATCTGACGCAATCCGCCGGAGTCGTGCAGGCCTTTCTGATTCAAAGCGACCAATCGGTTCATTCATCTTCCTCGGAACAACCGGGGTAGGGAAGACAGAACTGGCCAAGGCTCTTGCTGAGTTTCTTTTTAATAATGAGAACAGTATGGTCAGGATCGATATGTCCGAGTATCAGGAACGGCATACGGTATCACGACTGGTTGGTGCTCCACCAGGATATGTCGGCTATGAAGAGTCTGGTCAGCTGACTGAAGCGGTCAGGAGAAAACCATACTCGGTTGTATTACTTGATGAGATTGAAAAAGCCCATCCGGATGTCTTTAA
>NZ_DAONKG010000233.1:0-3494 GCF_035406105.1 Methanospirillum sp. | reverse complement strand
GAGACCTACATTGATATCGGATGTCCGAACTGGTGTAAGGAGGATGCATTCCAGATGATATGGGATAGTACTCCGGGTAAGAACAGTATGTTTGTCATGGCATTAAACCCGGACGATGAAGCAGCCCTGAAGGCAAAGTATGGAACACGCCCTGCAGGTATCATCATCCGGTGGAATGATGGGGCCAAAAAAGGAAAAGGCGTTGCTCTTGGGTTCAACTTTGACCAGGTGACTGAAGAGTTGGGCCTTACGAACAACACCCTGCCATCCTGGGCTCCGAAGCTGGTGCAGGATATTGGCATGATGCCGTATGTTGACAAGCCAGAATCAGTCATTACCACACTTAAGGAATTTGATGTTGACGAAGCAAACCTGACGAAACTGAAGACCGCGGGGAATAATCCCTATAAAGTATTGGGAATGCTGTAAGAGAGAATACAAAACGTGAGTACCATGAATCATATCACAAAAATTTTTTTTGCAATCTGCCTTGTACTGTCAGTTCTGACAGTGCCAGGTTGTATGGCAGAGAGTACAACAGTAGAAAAGACCATCACAGATGGGTTCGGAAGAGAAGTGACTGTACCTGTTCCTGCCACACATATTCTCTGTTCAGGAGCGGGATGCCTCAGATATCTGACCTATCTCGGGGGTCAGGATCTCATTGTGGGCGTTGACAGTATTGAAAAAGAAGATCAGAAGATGGATGCAAGGGGATATGCCCTCCTCAACCCACAGTTTAAGGACCTACCACTCTTTGGAGAATTCAGAGGAAAAGATGATCCTGAAAAGATTATTGCACTTGCACCACAGTTAGTCTTTAAAACTGGTGCTACCGGCCAGCCCTCTGCAACAAATGCTGCTGAAGGTGACAAACTTACTGAAAAGACAAAAATCCCGGTTGTGATGTTTGACTATGGATCACTTCGGACTCCCAAAGAACAGGAAGCCATGTTTCAGGGACTTCGCTTAATGGGAGAAGTGATTGGGAAAGAAGATCGTGCGAATGAACTGATTGCATACATCGAAGAGACAATTGCTGACCTTGAATCAAGAACGAAAGACATACCTGAATCTGAACAGAAGACTGCCTATGTCGGAGGAGTCAGTATGTCAGGAGCACATGGCATCATCTCGACCGAGCCGGCATACCCGCCGTTCCTCTGGACACATGTAAAGAATGTTGCAGGGAAGATGGGAACTGCCCACGCTGATGTTGCAAAAGAAGCAATTGTTGACTGGGATCCGGAATTCCTGTTTATGGATGTCGGAACGATTCAAATGGACAATGATGGAGGAATCGGGGAACTGAAGAATGATCCATCACTCGCCGGACTGACTGCAGTTAAGGAAGGAAAAGTCTACGGAGTGCTTCCCTACAACTTCTATAATACCAACTTCGAAAATGTCCTTGCTGATGCCTACTTCATTGGGAAGGTAGTATATCCAGACCGGTTTGCTGATATTGACCCCAAGAAAAAGGCAGATGAGATAATGACAAAATTCCTTGGAGCATCTCCGCTGGACAAAATAAATGCAATGTATAAAAACCTTGCATTCAGTCAGATAACCATTTGAATCTGATGAATTCCTTATTTTTCTCTTTTTTTTATGAGGTGGGATAATGCATATCGCAGATGGTACTATCCCCAATGATTATCTGGCTTATGTAAAAACCAAGGTATTTTGGATTATCGGAGGGATTATCCTTTTATTATTCCTTCTGATCTTTTCAATTTCAGTCGGAGCGGTATCTATCCCGCCATATGATGTCTTTCTGACCTTAATTGGAAAAAATGTGAATCATAAATGGGATGCGATTGTCTGGAATATCCGCCTCCCGCAGGCACTCACAGCCATCTTGGCAGGTGTTGGTCTTTCAGTGGCAGGGGTTGCGATGCAGTCAATTCTTCGAAACCCACTGGGTTCACCATTTACATTAGGTATTTCTAATGCAGGAGCATTTGGTGCCGCAGTATCAGTAATTCTTCTTGGAACCGGTCAGATCCATTCAACTGTTGCCGGGGCCATTACCATTAATAATCCCTATATTACCACAATAATGGCTTTTTTTTTCTGCATGATTGCAACTGCCATTATCCTGATGATTTCCCACATCAGAGGGGCTTCCCCTGAGGTCATGGTTCTGACAGGAGTTGCTCTCTCTTCCCTTTTCACAGCAGGGACCATGTTTTTACAGTATTTCGCTTCCGATACGCAGCTTGCAGCCGTTGTTTTCTGGACTTTTGGTGATGTTGGTAGGGCGAACTGGGCTGAATTAGGGATTATAACAGTTCTTGTCACTGCATCAACTCTGTATTTTCTGGCAAACCGCTGGAATTATAATGCGATTGATGCTGGAAATGAGACTGCGAAAGGACTGGGTGTGAATGTCGAGCGAATCCGGCTGTACGGGATGACGGTTGCAGCACTCATCACGGCAGTCCTTGTTGCATTTCTGGGAGTTATCGGATTCGTTGGACTTGTCTGTCCCCATATGGTCAGAAGAATTATTGGAGATGATCAGCGATATTTAATTCCCGGCTCCTGTGTTATGGGGGGTATCCTGCTCCTTGCATCAGATACTGTCGCCAGACTCATTGTTGCACCATATGTCCTTCCGGTAGCTGTTCTCACAGCATTCATGGGTGCACCGGTATTTATCTATCTCATAATAAGGGGGCACAGAGGATGATTCTGAATGTTCGTGAATTAGAATTTTTATACAGAAATCATGATGTCCTCAAAAAGATTGCTTTTGAAGTAAATCATGGTGAGATTGTTGCTATTCTCGGACCGAACGGGGTTGGAAAAACAACACTGCTGAAATGTCTGAACAGGATATTAAAACCAAAACACGGCCAGGTCTTCCTTGATGGATCAGAGATTGGTAAACTGAATTCACTTGAAATTGCACAACGTGCAGGGTATGTCCCACAGCGTGTTGAGACCGGGCGCCTTACTGCATTTGATGCAGTTCTGCTGGGTAGGAGACCACATATCGGGTGGGACATCTCTGAACGAGATCTCATGATTGTTGACGCCATCTTTTCCCGTCTTTCTATGAATCATCTCAGGCTCTCATATATCGACGAGATGAGTGGAGGTGAATTGCAGAAGATCGCTATTGCACGGGCTCTTGTACAGGAGCCTCGAATTCTTCTCCTTGATGAACCAACAAGCAGTCTTGATCTGAAAAACCAGGTCGAAATTCTCTCAACCATTGTGGGGATTGTAAGGGAACATGGCATTGCAGCCGTGATGACCATGCATGACCTGAATCAGGCACTCCGGTATGCTGACCGGTTTATCTTTTTAAAAGACGGGCAGATTCATTTTCACGGACCATATGATGCTGTAACGCCGGAGATTATTGAAGATGTATATGGTCTTCCGGTTATGATGGGAATGGTTGGAGGCGTCAGGTGCATTGTTCCAGGCCTTCAGCCTTCATAACCCTGATAACAATTTTCAATTTTTTTCAAAAATATGAG
>NZ_DAONKG010000232.1:0-3511 GCF_035406105.1 Methanospirillum sp. | reverse complement strand
ACAGGATCAGAGCGGCGAGGATGAGCATGACCGTTGGAAAGAGGAAGATGAGTGGATGAATCCAGAGGGATGAGAGGAATATCCCAACATCCCCTCCGGTTGAGAATGTTCGCAGAGGAATGTAGGAAAAGAGGGCGCCAAGGGTACATGCAAGAACCCAGAGGCAGAGTGTGGTACCAAATTTACTTTTTATCCCTCTGGTTTTCAGGAATATCCAGAAACAGAACACGGTAACAAGTGCGTTACATAAAAGACCTCCTATTGCGACAGATGCAGCAGAAGAAGCTGGCAATCCTGAAAGGGACGAAAGATACTGAAATGATTCAGAAAACCCATACATCCAGGTCTGAAACCGGGTTATATATACGGGAGATGTGATCACCTGTATTATATCAGGATTCGTGGGTACACCGATCATCCGGGCTGCGAGATAGTGACCTGATTCATGAATACCATATTCAATTACCCGTGCTAGTACGATAGTCACCAGGGTTATGAAAAGAAAATATATCGGATTTTTCCAGAGATGAATCTTCATATGCCTTCACTTCACCGATGCGACAAGAAAGAGTACTCTTTGTGCTCTGATCTCATAAAGCCCGTATCAGACGAGCCAGAGGGTATTGGAAAAAAGGGGGAGATGTCAGAATACAAGAACTCTCCAGGGAGTACTATGGAGAGATACGGTATTCCAGAATACCTGATGCCGCTCTTCGCCGGATGAGACCGCTTCGCTCAGCTGGAGCATATCATACCCGGCCGGATACGATGAAACCGGAGATGCTGCAATTTCATTAATTTGTATCTTCTCATATTGATTTTGTCTGATTGCACCCGGGGCTGTTAGCACCTGCCCGAGAAGAGACCCATCCGGCTGGGTAACCAGAATATTCCGCCCTTCCTGTACCAATGACTGTACTGATGACTGAATCAGCAGAGCAGGATTAAGTAGCACGGACAAGTAGCCGGTGACCGAAAGGGATGAGGAATAGACCGGATAGATGATATTTATTGCATATTCTCCCTCTGCCGATTTGATATACTCACTCATCCCCGGTACCGGATCCCGGATTACCGACGAGACAAGTGCCTGATCACGGACATTTGTTCCAATATAGCCTGCATAGGTATCCGGATATACCGCAATAATCGTCCCTGACCGATCCAGGATTGATACGATTGATAATGCAGGATTGCTCTCTGCAACCTGTTTAAGGAATGACTGCAGATCGGTACTCTGCAGATTCTTCCCCTTCAGATCTGCAGCGTGATGTGCCAGTTGCATGTCCATGTCCCCCAGTGCCTGTGATAGAGCGGTTGACGATTTGAGCAGAAGCGTTGTCATCTCCAGTTGCTCTTCAGGTCCACGGTCTACCTCCTCCCCCTCATACCAGTTTTCAGATGGAGTAAATCCCTCATGCTTTGAGATGGAGAGAATCCGGAGCGGTTGCCCCCACATCTGAATGGTCACCACATCAGTCTCTTTGATCCCGGTGATATCAACCACAAGGCCATCCTGTTTAAACTCATCCGGAAGGTCAAGCGGGAGGTATTGTGTTCCGTCTGATGCAATAAATCCATAAAAACCGCCTTCAAGATCGATATACGTTATCGTCCCGGTACTCGTGATTTCAGAGCTTGTTTCCTGTGCGATACATCCGCACGCACAGAAGAATGAGAGTGCAAGAAGATATACACCTACCGATACCGTTCTTCGTATCATACCTGTTTTTCGGTGGATTAAAACAAAAGTGTTCTGGTAAGCAGTGTTATATAAAGAGCCCTCCTCTCACCATGGACCTGATAGAAATCCGGATACAATCAGGGCATAGATGCCGGCATGAATGAGGATGAACACTGGAACCAGGATTGAAAAGAGCGGTTTTCTGATCTTATGTCTGAATATCCGCATTCCTGCATAGGCACCGAATGGTCCGGATAATGCCGTGATTATCAGATTCCGTTCAGATATCCGGTACTCTTCACGCATTGCCCGGTGTTTATCATACCCGAATAATGCAAATGAAATGATATTGAGTATGAGATAGAGAATGAGAATCATACTATTCATGAATACGTCCTCTCATATTTCTCACCTCTTTTCATATGCTCCAGATGTGCCATTTTTAGACAAACCCGCCCTGTATTATCTCATCCGTAGAGAGGGTTCTGGCATAGAGTCCTGACAGGGAGCTCATATATGCTGCATGGACCTGGGGAGCAGGTACGGTAATATCCTGGAAGGTCAGGTCACGGGTTGCACATGCATCGTGAGCGAGAATGCAGGAAAACCCCAGATCGGCGGCTGCCCGTATCGTTGCATCGATACACATATGACTCATCATTCCGGCTATGATGAGGTTTTTCACCCCTTTTTCATGGAGGTGTGAATAAAGGTCTGTCTCCCGGAAACTGTTCGGATACTGTTTTTCAACGACCTTCTCTCCGGGTACTGGGGATACCAAATCAGATATCTCTGCCCCTCTCGTTCCCGGCAGAAAGAATGTCGCATTCGGCCGTGTTGAAATATGCCTGATATGAATTGGCTCTATGCCACGTTTCTGGGCAAAATCCAATAAGAGACTGGCTTTTTTCCCGGCATCAAGGCTTTGGTGACATTCCATAGCACCACCGGGAAAGTAGTCATTCTGGATGTCTATAAGGATAAGCGCAGTTTTTGTCATAATTCCCCCGGATATGAGAGGATATATTGTCGTGGATGCAGACCAAATTTCTGGTAGAAGGGTATCACATCTTCATTCCCAACTGTTACATGAACCCGGATATCCCTGCTACCTTGTTCTTTTATCCAGGTAAGGGCATGAACCATAAGTGTTGTTCCGATTCCCCGATGCCTAGCCTTTTCGCATACAAATATGGACTCAATTTCACCAAAGGATCCGGGGGCTGCTGAACAGAAACAGTACCCGATATCATCTCCGGACAGGGTATCGATGGCAAAAAAGATCCGAATTAGCCGATCATCGTTCTTTTGGAGGAGTTCATTTTTCCGGTCATGAAACCTTACCTTCCTCATCTGCCCTCCAAACATCTTATTGCGGGATATGATGCACATCCGAAGCTGTTTCCAGAGTTTTTCTATCCGGTCGGTCTCTTCAGGTCCGGCCGCATGGATCTCATACTGTTCATCTACAGAGGCCTGTAATTTCGATTCCTGCTTCTCTTCTTCTCCCCGGTGTGCAAGATCAGGAGAAAAAGCCGGGAGGCATACGGCGATATATTCTGCCCCCTCAGGGGTGCTGTACCTGACCTTCGAGCCTGCGGGTATCAAAACCGCCTGTCCGGATAAAACCATCAGTACTTCCCCATTGGTCTCTATCTGTAATTTCCCGGAGAGGACAACGGAATATTCATCCCATGCAGGGGTCTGATATGGTTCTGACCAGCCGGCCGGGCTTACCATCCGTGCGATACTGATCTGAGGGGTTCCGGTGATGATTCTCCCCACATATTCTTCGATTCGTTTTGGGGGAGCTCCTGCTGCAGTGAC
>NZ_DAONKG010000231.1:0-3520 GCF_035406105.1 Methanospirillum sp. | reverse complement strand
AGCAATTGCAGACAATGCAATGTGATGATGCCATGCCATCCAATTTCTTCCTCTGAAACTGCCGAGGTCACACAATCCCTTGGCATCTTCAAAACTTCTTTCAATCCAATATCTTTTTGCCTGATTTTTCACGATATCAGCCAAATCCTCATGTAAAAAATTCGTAAATGCAAACCGTATCATCTCCTCGTCTGGGTCACGAATCATAATCATTCTGATAGGTAAATCTACAGGTAGCCCATTTTGCCGTCTCCAAACTATCAAATCTGCGCATTGAACAGTTTTTATTCCTCGGTCAGTCAAGCGGATGTCTACTGAATCCCAGGTTTTTTGGATTTCTGCCAACCATCTGACTTCAACTGGAGATGTGTTGAGAACTCTGAGTTTTGTAGGATACCTGCCTCTTTTACCTTGTCTTTCAGGGATTACCAGTTCTGGTTTGGTAATGTAAACCTGAGTGTCGCTCGGAATGTCGCAAATAAATGAAACACCGCGATCATACAACCCAGAAATGAATTTAGAATCGTTTCCATACAATCCATCCGCTTGAATATATTGAAATGGGATTTCTTCTGAAATGAATGAATCTAGCATTTCAAGTGCTAATTCAGGCTTTGTTTTGTGTTCCATTCGTTCAAGAGGGACTCCCGCTTTCAAACTCTTCTCATGGTTTTTTAGCCATGATTCTGTTAAGAAGAGCCGATAGTCAATCAACGCAGAGATATAACCTAAACAATACGAAGCAAAACTCCAACCTGTGAAGTACAGGTATGGCCGAGAGTTCCAAGATACTGGTAAGATGTACCAACCGAGTCTGGTCCGTACTTTTGTTGACCGGACTCATCAAAAATTATTGAACCACCAGATCCAAGAAGTTTAATCACATTGAATCGGGTTAATCTCATTACATCCATTGATTCCCAAGGTGATGAGGAGATAAAGTGACTTACATCACGACATATGCCACATTCGGGAACATTTTCTGCGATTTTGCTCATGTTTGATCCTCGAGGAAGGGTAATCAACCCAGAAATGTAACATGTCGCATAGTGTAAAACACTTTTTGTGCGATCAGTAATGAATCATAGTCGTTATTTTCTAGATAATCGCGAGTATGGCAGTTACATTTTTCAATATCCTTTGCTGTCAAAGGGGTCTTTTTGTGTAAAAAATTAACACAACGAATTATATGTGCTATTTAATTATTTCGATCAATCGGTTTGATCTGATCTAATTTTACCAACTTAAGTGAATATTCTTCATTCCTTACATCCTCTTCGGCATCGTCCGTTTATGCAGATACATCGTCCCTACGGTGAACACGAACGTACATATCATCAGTGCAATGATGTCATTCATAACCGGGAAGAAATGGCTATCCGTGAATGAATACCGAACAAGATCAGTGAAGTAGGTGAGCGGGGAACAGACTGCAAGCATCTGACCCCAAGCCGGCATCTGCTCAAGGGGAACGAAGATACCTGAGATGAACACCAGCGGGAATTTGATCAGTGACGAGAGCATCATGATATTTGACGGGACGTTTGAAGGTGGGACCGCAAGAAGCATTCCGATTGCCGAGAAACAGCATGCTCCGATGAGGATTGCAAAAAGCAATGTGATGCCGTGAAGTAATGAGAGACCAAGGCCAAGCCCGATGAGAACGGTAATAACGGTGATCGCAATCCCGAAGATGATTGATGCCATCATATCGCCAAACACAATAGCTTCAATCGTAATCGGGCATGATGCAAGCCGTTCCAGGGTCTTTGCTGATCCTTCCCACGGAAATATGGCAGGGGATACTGCTGTGGCTGTGAAGAACAGGGTCATCCCAACCAGCCCGGAAATGAGAAACGAGAGTGGGAGTTGCCGGCTTCCCATAAAGAATGCAAGAAAGAGGAAGAGTGGCATGAAGACCCCGAAGATGAGTACCGGACCCTTGAGGTAATAAATCCGGATATCTTTCTTCGCTATCGCCCAGGCCCGCCGCATCTGTGCTGGGAATGATGCCGGATTCATGATTGTTCCTCCTGGGTCAATCTGATAAAGGCTTCATCAAGCGTGGGTGCTCGTGTATTCAGCGTAACAATCGACGCATGGTTCTGCGCAGATAAGGTGACCAGAGACCGGATTGCAGAATCCCGGTTATCTGCAATGATCTGCCATTTGTCACCAGTCTTCGTAGCCCTGATTATTCCGTCCAGACTGGTCAGGGAATCACCGGGTATGTCGTGATCAAAACTCACCTCGATGCGGTGCTCCCGATCGATTGTGGCCTTCAGTTTTTCAGGAGCATCAATTGCAACCATCCTCCCATTTCTGATGATGCCGACCCGGTGGCAGAGCTGGTTGGCCTCTTCCATATTGTGGGTGGTAAGAAAAATGGTGGCTCCTTCTTCGTTCAGTTCCCGGAGCAGTGAGAGAATCATATGGGTGCTCTGAACATCAAGGCCGCTCGTCGGTTCATCGAGGAAGAGGAGGTCGGGTTCGTTTATCAACGCCATAGCCAGGATAAGCCGCTGTTTCATCCCTTTTGAGTAAGTCTGGACTTTCTGGTCCTTTCGTTCACTGAGACCGACCATCTGAAGGAGTTCATCTGACCGCTGTACTGCAGTGGGTCTCCCAATACCATACAACTCACCCATCAGCATCAGGTTCTGCCAGGCGGTGAGATCGGCATACGCGGTTGAAGTCTCTGGCACAACTCCGAATTTCTGTTTCGCCATTACCGGATTGGACCGGATATCATAGCCAAGGATCGTGGCGGTCCCGCCGTCCGGAGGGATCACACCGGTGAGCATCCGGGTCGTGGTGGTTTTTCCTGCACCATTCTGGCCGAGGAAGCCGAATATTTCGCCCTGCTGAACATCAAAAGAGACATGATCTACCGCAGTGCTATTGCCAAAAATTTTGGTCAGGTTATCAGCCTGGATTATTGGTCGCACCGGCTCTCACCTCATACATCTTCACGGATGCCAAGAAGCATCATCCGTTTTGTACACCTGATTCCCCGGTTTTCATCTTTTCCCACCGGGATAAGATGATACGGGCCGACCGGATGGTCGATAGCTCCGGAGGTGATCACCCCTTCTCCCTGCAATACGACGAACACCACGGCATAAGGTTCCGGATGGGGGGGAATAATCTGCCCATCTTCAAGACATACTACAACAATGTTTGAACCAGCACATTGTACCAGATCAGTTTTCACCGGATTATCCAGAGAGTATTGAGCGAATTCTGTAATGTTCATATACATACATCTGCCAATTTTTCATGAGTATTTTTATTGCGTATCAGGTAATGGGCGGAGAGAGGATAAAGAAGTATTGCCCTCACGAGTCATTCACAATCGTGGAAATCGGTGAATTAAAGAAAGCAGCCCTGATTAAGATGCAGCGTCAGATGGGTGACCTCACCCGTAAGAATGGTATCGCAACACAAGGACTTCTCATCCTGCCCCTTCTCCTTCCCGGAATGAAGGAGTAAGAGAGAATCATTGGTTCATTGCTGAAAA
>NZ_DAONKG010000230.1:0-3524 GCF_035406105.1 Methanospirillum sp. | reverse complement strand
TGAAGTTCAGGTTCAGGAGAAAGTGTGAGTCTCTCCTCTCAAATCTGAATTATGTGTGGAAGGAACGTCCCCCCAACAGTTCCTATCTGTTGCTGTAGCTGCCAGAATACCTTTTCTGGAATAAGGTTATTGGTTATGTGCATTCTTATATGGCAAAATTTCCATGAATACCAAGCCACGAAGAGACTCATATGCAGGATCCTTGTGCATAAGTATGCAGTTTTTTCGAATTGCGAATGCGGCAATTATCGCGTCAGCGAAAGAGATTTTTTGTTCCGCTTTCAATCGGGCAGCTGTAAGCAGGGTTGACTCATCCATATTCCATAGAATCTTTACATTAAGTTCTTTAATTAGAGCAATTCGCCGATCTGCTTCTGCAATACTGTCCTCCTGCAAGGTTATGTAATAAACCTCCATCAGAACTGTCCAGGGGATGAATGTAGTTTTTTCCCTCAAAGCTGATTCAACCGTATCAGCTCCTAATTCATCTTCTATGAAAGAAAAGAGTGCTGATGTATCCAGAAGGTAGGGATGGAATATTTCTTCAGTCATTGGTTTCAATGTTCATCGATGGAGTTTTCGTGGCTACGTTCTATGTTTCTTTCCTCTAACAACTTTTTTGTATAGTTTTTTCCCCGCCCACATCCCCTGAGAGAAAGTAATGGATCATTTGGTACTGGGATTACCCGAATGGTGTCTCCATCATCCAGCCATACCAAATGGACCCCTGCATCGATATGGTATTTTTTTCGAATTGCAGCTGGAATAACGGTTTGACCACGTTTCGTTACTGATGTTTGCATTGTAATTCTCCACTTTTTACATGTCACTTTTCTTTCATGCACACGCACATTCTCTCCGAGACGAAAGTGAATCTGGATAAAATCCGGATTATACTCTCTTAGTTCGGTCGCACCAAGGAGCGATTATTTGAGTTAAACTGCTTGTACGGTAATTATCGATATTATCCCATCAAGGTGTTTTGGGTACTAATAAGCGTATATCTGCGCAGAGATGGACCGGCCTTTAGAAGGTCGCGTATTTTAGTTTGGTTATGGGTATGTTCCAATGTCTCAAATATCAGAAAAACAAATTTACCTTATATGGAAGTAATCATCAGGGAAAATGGTGATATAACCATCCCTCAAACAATAATTGCCAATACTAATTTCAAGCCTGGGCAAAAAGTAATCATTACCATTGAATCTGGAAAAATTGTAATTTCTCCAGATAAAGGAGAAATATTAGAAAGATTAAGGCAACTTTCTAAAAACAATTATATTACGCATATTGATTCGGATGAGATCCATGAGCAGATGATTCTCGAGAGATTTAAAACAATATGAAATATATTGACTCAAATTTTTTTATCTATGCAGTTGCGAGTGATACTCCGGAAGGTCATTGGTGTAGAAGTACCCTCTCTCGTATAATGGAGGGTGAATTTATTGGATGTACTTCCACTCTAACCTGGGATGAAATTGTCTATGTGCTGATGAAAAAGATCAACCGTGAGATTGCTCTTGAATGTTCAGAATATTTTCTCTCACTACCAAATTTTCGCTATATTGATGTCAGCCCTGAAATTCTGAAATCAGCACATTTCATTATGACCCAATACGCAATGAAACCAAGGGATGCGATACACGCAGCCTGCATGTCACATCAGGGTATTGATACGATAATCACGGAAGATACTCATTTTGATCGTATCCCATCAGTAAAACGAGTATGGATGAACGATATCCCCTGAAACAGACCTGAAGGTCTCTCTTCTTATCTGTTTTACACAAAGCAGCGAAAAAAAAGAAAAATAATTTTTTATCCCGGTTACCGGGCTGGCATGAGGAGGGTTCTCTCTCCGCAGGCGACGAACTCGCGGATTGCACCTTTTGCAAACTCCTTCCGTGGCTCGGCAAAGTCGAACGGCAGGGACGGGTCTGCGAAGGTGATCTTGATCAGTGGAGAGAGACAGAATCCATCGCCACGACCGTAGTGTGCGGAACCGACGATAGCTGCGTATTCTCCCTGGTGACCGACGTTCATTGCGTAGTTCGGGTAGTTTGGTCCACGGAATTCTCCGATACACCCTTCGTCTGGTCTGACAGAGAGCGAGTTGGTTGAACCACACTGGTCCTGCAGGTCGTATCCGAAGAATCCGAGACGTGACCAACCCTCTTTGTGCAGGAGCATGGAGAGGTACCATCCATTCAGACCAGCGTTGGAGTTGGCGGTTGCAATAGCGGTAGAGATACCGGATGCTGCTGCAAGAACTGCTGCACGCTGGGAACCGCCGAAGTGGTCTTCCATCATGGTTGGGAACTGTTCATACTGTTCCATACCGTAGAGGGTAACTTCAGATGCGATGTCATTGACAACCTCCTGTGTTGGTTTGACCTTGTCCTTGGTGTTCGGGTTCTTCCAGTCGACTTTGTACTTGTCTTTGATGTAGTCCATACCATAGTAGGTGTAGTCATCGAGGATGTTGTCGGTGTATGCTGCGGTTGCATACTGGGTGAATCCGACACCACCAGACATGTAGGAACCGAGCCAGATCTGGTCAAAGAGCATGGAACCTGCACCGACGACCTCAAGGGTTGCCTTTGCCGGGTCGTTCGGGTACTTGCGGTTTGCCTGGATCATGTCAGAGAAGTGTCCGAAGAGGATACCACCTGGCTCATTCGGACCACGGGCACGACGGGCCGGGAGGTGGCTTGCCATCTGAACGACACCAGCGTGCTTTGCGGCGAATGAAAGGTCTGCGACTGCTGCTTCTCCGGCGCACATGCGGTATGCAGTGATGAAGGACATACCGATCTGCATGGCTGACCATCGGGAGGTGGTTCCACCATCACAGGTACGGGAGACGATGGTTGGGATGTGGATTGCCTGCCAGAGTGATTTGCCGACTGCTGCATTCAGCTGCTCTGCCTGTTTTGCAGGGAACAGCTTGTTGACATCAATTACAAACTGCTTCTCGAGCTGGTCTGCAAGTTCAGAGTCTCCGGTAAATACCTTGACATAACAGTCATCGACAACACTTGGATGGGTCTCAACCATGTGTTCCTGAACGACTGCACCACCAGGCATTGCGTGGTTTAAGATGTGGAGGTACTCGTTAATGGTTTCAGGGGTAATTTCCTTGCCAAGACGCTTCTGAAGAGTGCTGTGTGCAAGGTCCATGTTAACGATGATGGTACGACGGATATCATCCCACATCTGCTGCATGGCCGGGTTGTTGACGAAGTGCAGGTCGTCACCCTCTACAAAGGTTCCGGTTCCGGAGACTTCGTAGGTCATGAGCTGACGCTGACCCATTGGCAGACCACCAAGGTGACACCGGTTCGGGTCATACATGGAGATACCACGACGGAGTTCTACCTTCTTGGATGCCTCCATGAACTCTTTCTTTCGCGGGGACTGGTTCAGACCACCAAAGTTGTAAAAAGAGGTCTTGGTTTCTGCTACGTCTCCCTCGAATTTGGTCTTCAGTGCTTTGAGGAAAAGTTTCTGGGCTCTCTCGA
>NZ_DAONKG010000229.1:0-3564 GCF_035406105.1 Methanospirillum sp. | reverse complement strand
AAACTACTCGGGTCGGAGTACGAAAAATTCTATAATTGATTTTAGATCTGCCGAATGTAGGATCTGCATTAATGACAGCAATAATAAAGGATGAATCAAGAAAAACGGGAATATTATTCACGCTTTACCTTTTTCGGAGTTCCATATAGGTAGTGGTCATGTTCAATTGATTGATCATCAGGACCATGGGCAGTTCCTGCAATACTAAATAAAAAATCTATAGCATCCTCTTTTTTTTTCTCCTTGATTTCTTCGATATAAATTAGGCATTCACTATTCGGCGCAATATCAACCGGATCAGAGACCTGAAATGATTTCCCATCATATGTTGCCCTTATTGCTTTCGATGTCATAATTACCTCTCAAGGATTAATCTTTTTAATAAAACGACTTTTGATTTCATCCACAAAATGTCCCGTTATTTGAATAGCCTTTTGTTCCCTGTGATATTATTATTTCCTTTATACATATGTCAGTCATAATTTTAGTAATCTGATCCAAATATATACCCACGAATGAACGTAACTATTAGGCCGGCGGTTCGTAATGACTGTCCCCGGCTCCTTGAACTTATCAGAGAACTTGCAGAATATGAACGTGCACTCCATGAAGTTGAAGTATCACCAGACCATTTCGAAGAATCCGGGTTTGGCCCGGCCCCGGTCTGGTGAGCCATTGTTGCAGAAGTTGATGATCTCGTTGTAGGGTTTGCGCTCTATTATATACGATATTCTACATGGAAAGGACAACGGCTCTATCTTGAAGACATCGTTGTTACAGAAAAATTCAGACGACAGGGTATTGGAAAAATGTTATTTGACGCCATTCTTGAGGAGGCCAGGAAGAAGAACCTGAACGGGGTGCTCTGGCAGGTCCTTGAATGGAATGAACCGGCAATCAACTTTTACAATAAATACTCCCCGACCTTTAACCAGGAATGGATAACCTGCACCATTGAAAAAGTGTGAGGTTCAGGCCGGACACAGCCGCTTCATATCAGCTTCAACGGTTGTGTTTGGTGCCAGACCGAACTGCTCTGTCAGAACTTTCAGCACTGCAGGGGAGACGAATGCCGGTAGTTTTGGGCCAAGGGTAATATTCTTCACACCAAGGGCAAGCAGAGCAAGCAGTACCAGGACCGCCTTCTGTTCATACCATGCGATGTTGTACGAAACCGGGAGATCATTGATTCCGACACCGAATGCTTCAGCAAGGGCTTTTGCAATCACCACCAGTGAGTATGAGTCATTACACTGACCGGCATCGATGACCCGGGGGATTCCACCGATATCTCCGAGTGGCAGGGAATTATACCGGTATTTAGCACAGCCGGCTGTGAGGATGACTGCGTCCTGGGGAAGTGCCTGTGCAAAGGCCGTATAATATTCCCGCTCTTTCTGTCGTCCGTCGCATCCTGCCATAACCATGAACCGCTTGATCTTTCCTGCTTTGATTGCCCCGATGACGGTGTCGGCAATTGACAGCACGGCATGATGAGCACAGCCGGTGATGAGATCTGGTCCTGCTGATGGGAGTGCTTTTGGTGGACTGCAGGTCTTTGCCTGGGTAATAAGGGCAGAGAAGTCTTTGGTCCCATCCGGTTTGGCACTGATATGGGCGATCCCTGGAAACCCGGTCAGACCGGTTGTGTAGATCCGTTCCTTGTAAGTATCTCTGGGAGGGACAATACAGTTGGTTGTGACGAGAATCGGACCGTTAAATGACTCGAACTCTTCCTTCTGGTGAGGCCATGATCCTCCATAATTCCCGATCAGGTGCGAATACTTCTTGAGGCCAGGGTATGCATGGGCGGGAAGCATCTCGCCATGGGTGTAGATATCAATCCCTGCATCCTTCGACTGCTCTAGCAGCATCTCAAGATCCTTGAGGTCATGACCGGTTATCAGAATACCTGGTCTTTTTTTGGGCACGGTGCTGACCGAAGTGATGACCGGGTTTCCATAGGCCGCAGTGTTTGCCGAATCAAGGAGTGCAAGAACCTTCACACCCATACTCCCGCATTCCATGACCATGGATATCATATCCGGGACCGGGAGATCCTGCATGGTTGATACAAGGGCCTTCTGTAGGAAGAGTTCAATCTCCTTGTCAGTCTGCCCGAGGATGGCTGCGTGTGAGTAATATGCCCCAATACCCTTCAGGCCGTAAATCAGCAGTTCACGAAGGGATCTGACATCCTCGTGTGCCGTTGCCATGACTCCGGTCTCTGATGCATGACTGAGAATGTCTGCTTCACTCCCGAATGACCGGATACAGGCATCGTGAGCCGGACAGGCATATGTCTTTATTGCATCCCGCTGCCGGGTAACTTCAGCAATCCGGTTCATGATTGCTACTTTGTCAAAGTTCACATTGGTCAGTGTCATAAAGAGTGACTCTGCAATGAGCAGCCCGAGATCTGCCTGGTCCTCTTTTTTGGCTGACATGTTCTTTGCCGCAAGGCCTTTCAGAGAATAGATCAGGGCATCCTGATAGGCAGCAGTCACTTCATCCTTCCCGCAGAATCCGCCTACCGTACATCCGGAGCCTTTTGCCGTCTCTTCACACTGGTAACAGAACATCGTGGTATCTCCTTTGTATCTTTTTGCTACAAAATATCTTTTGTATATCAAATGATAAATAGGAAGACGTTTCTAAAACTATACCATGGACAACTCCTGCACGGTCAACCTGACGGTCCGTTATCTGACAAAAAAGTGGACCCTGCTCATCATTCTCGAACTCTATAAAGGGGAGCAGTATACCCGGCGGTTTTCAGATCTCAGGGATGCTCTCCCGGGAATCACACCCAAGATATTATCTGAACGATTAAAGGAACTGGAGCAGGAGGGAATTATTGGAAACCGTATAGAGGCTGATAGGTTCCCGGTAAAGAGCGAATATTTCCTGACCGAGAGCGGGATAGAAATCGTTGATATCATCAGGGATATTAAAGTCTGGGCGCTGAAATGGAAGATCGATAATCTCCCCTGTCAAAACCAGGACTGCAGGGTTTGTGTACTTTAATGTATTTTGTCATCCACCTATCATATGCAGGTTTTCTGGGTGCATATGTACCTCTCATAGAGCAGAGCCCGGGGGAATATTCTGTCAAAAGAGATGAAACCATCTGACAAAGTTCAGAAATGGTTGTCAATGGGGTTGGCGTTCCTCAAAAAGGATCAGTATGACCGGGCGTATTATGCATTTAAGGAAGGGCTTCGAATTGATCCGGAAAACTCCGAACTCTGGTATCAGACCGGAATAGTTCTGGCAAAACAAGAGCGCCACCGGGATGCCATGAAGATGTACCGGAACGCTCTGAAGTACGATCCGGACAATCTGGAGGCACAGCTTCGACTCGGCATGTCGATGCATGAGGTTGGCATGTATAAGGAGGCTATCCCGGTATTAACCCGTCTGGTTGAACGTGAATCTGAGAATGATCAGGGATGGATGTACAGGGGTGCCTGTTTTCTTGCCCTTGGGAAATTCAGGGAAGCCCTCTCTGATCTTGACATGGCAATTGAGTGGGGGGCTGAGCAGGCAGAAGTCTGGGTATTG
>NZ_DAONKG010000228.1:0-3620 GCF_035406105.1 Methanospirillum sp. | reverse complement strand
AAAATTGTCGGACAGGTTACCTATGGAGACCTGCTTGCGAAGATGGTTCCTGAAGGAGACCTCTCCTCGGTCATAGACCCTCACCATGTCATTGAGGCCGGAGAGCGGATGGTCCATCTTCGCCGGAAGATGGTTGATGAGAAGGTTGCCAGGTATGTTGTCATGGCTGACAATAAGATGGCTGGCCTTGTTTCAGAGACCGATGTGGCAGTAGCTCTTACGAAATTCCGCGAGGCCGTTGATGATCGGCATCAGGAACATCAGATACGAAATATCCTGGTCAGGGATATCATGAGTTCTCCGGTTTTGAGTGTTGAGAAGACCGCAACCATTCCGGATGTTGTGTCAAAAATGCTCTCAAAAAACATCAGCAGCATTCCGGTCACGGACAACGGGAAGGTTATCGGGATGGTAACCCGGGAATCCCTTATCCGGGCCTTATAACTTTTTTTCGATATTGCCAAATACCTGCAGTGTCAATCCGCTGGTATGTACCTTAACCCCACAGAGCCTGCAAAACCGAATAACCGTGTCGATACGCTTTTAAAACAGATGAGCAGGACCGGGTTTCAGGGGAGAAAACTTGGCGAGTCTGTTGCGGTATGGAGTCAGATGATCCAGGACCCTGGTGTTACCATTCTGGCGGGACTGTCTGGTGCCATGATCCCGGCCGGGATGCAGGAGTGCCTGATCTCACTGATTGAAAACCGGTACATTGACATCCTTGTCTCAACCGGGGCCAATATCTTCCATGATATCTGTGAGCATGTCGGGATACGGCATTATCTCGGCCATCATGTGGTTGATGATGAAGAACTCTTCAGACAGGGAATTGATCGGATTTATGATGTGTTTGCCTATGAGGAGGAGTTTCGGAGTGTTGATGCAAAAATAGCGGCATTCGCAGAGGATCTTGATGGGTTTTTGGGTTCTTCGGCAGACTTTATGAGGCTTCTAGGAGCATGGCTTGTACAGAATTATCCCTCCGGCAGATCCCTGACCGCGACCGCAGCCCGTCTAAATATTCCAATATTTATCCCTGCTCTGTGTGATTCATCCATTGGTATTGCCCTGGTGATGGCACGTCGGGGCGGTCACCGGATCATGATTGATCAGCTTGCCGATGCAGACCAGCTGACCAGGCATGTGGAAGATGCCCAAAGAACAGGAGTTATCTATATCGGAGGAGGGGTTCCAAAAAATTTCATTCAGCAGACCCAGGTTATTGCGTCTATCCATGATCACGGGTGTGGAGGACATGATTATGCGATCCAGTATACCACAGACACCCCGCACTATGGCGGACTTTCCGGGTGTACGTTTGAAGAGGCGGTATCATGGGGGAAAGAGTCATCCACCTGCAGAAAGGTTCAGTGTTTTTGTGACGCAACTATCGCCCTTCCGCTGGTTACGTCTGCCCTCCTGGCTGGTGGCATCCGCCGGCCGGTTTATGCAGGACGCCAGGAGGATGAGGTGCAGGCATCATAATCCTTATATCCCATTCCCATCCACATTAGTAAGCACAATTCCTGTAGCAGCAGATATTCTGTTGCGAGTGTCGATACGATGCGATTTTGCATGTTGAGGTAGCCAAGCCAGGTATGGCGCAGGGTTGCTAACCCTGTGTCCCTTGGGACTCGGGGGTTCAAATCCCTCCCTCAACGCTGACACGCAGGCAATTCCCTGAAGTGAGGCATTGCATGGCTCAGGATGACCAGGAGATAAACTACTTTGTCAGGGTTCATAATACCGACCTTGACGGAACGAAGCCCGTTCTTATTTCCCTGACCGGTATCAAAGGTGTCGGACGACATACTGCCAAGTTCATTGCTGAAACTGCAGGTGTTGATAAGAACGCATTAATGGGTAAACTTGATGAAGCATCCGTTGACCGCATCCGGGAGGTCTTAAGTGACTATTCTGACCGGATTCCGGCATGGATGAGCAACCGCCCCAAGGATCTTTACACGGGTGTCAAACGCCATCTGCTTGGAACTGAAGTGATGATGACCGTTGAAGATGACATCAACCTTCTCAAGAAGATTCGTGCATATCGCGGTATCAGACATGAGACAGGTCAGAAGGTCCGCGGACAGCGTACCAAGTCTACCGGAAGAACCGGCCTTATCGTCGGTGTGAAGAGAAAGAAAGCCTAGGCGGGATGAAACATGGGCTATCCAGGTAAAAACCATAAACAGTACCAGACACCCAAGCGTCCGTTTGAACTCTCCCGTATTGAGGAAGAGACCCGCCTTGTTATCGAGTATGGTCTCAGAAACAAGCGTGAGGTCTGGATTGCGAAGGGAGCACTCCGGAAGTACCGCAAAGCAGCTCGTGAGATCATTGCACTGCAGTCAACCGGTTCAGAACAGGCACGGATTGAACGGAAGAAGGAGGAACTGATCGGCTCTTTACAGCGCATCGGCATGCTTGGAGAAAACGCGGACATCGATGACGTCCTTGCACTCAAGGTTGAGCAGCAGCTTGACCGGAGACTTCAGACCCAGGTGTACCGCCGTGGGTTTGCACGTTCCCCCAAGCAGGCACGTCAGTTCATTACTCATGGACATATTGCGATTGGTGGACGCCGGGTCACTATTCCAGGATACACGGTAAGTGCAAAGGAACAGGAGGAGATCTCGTACTCCGGTTCTTCACCACTGGTCAGTGATATTCACTCCGAACGCCAGCGGATTGCAAAGGTTGGGAGATAATCATGAGTGAAGGGAAGGAAAAATGGGGCGTTGCTCATATCTACGCATCATTTAATAATACCATCATCACCGTAACAGATCTGACCGGCGCTGAGACTATCACCAAGAGTTCTGGTGGCATGGTCGTCAAGCAGGACCGGAATGAGAGTTCTCCATATGCAGCAATGCAGATGGCTGGAAATGTTGCACAGGCAGCCAGAGAAAAAGGAATTGTCGGTCTTCATGTGAAAGTCAGGGCTCCGGGCCGGGGAAAACAGCGCTCTCCAGGACCTGGTGCTCAGGCAGCAATCCGTGCACTTGCGCGTGCAGGAATGCGTATCGGACTTATCGAAGATGTAACTCCGGTACCACACGACTCAATCAGGCCAAAAGGCGGGAGAAGGGGTCGTAGAGTCTGATGAAGATCGAATTCAGCAGTCTAGAAGAGAGAGCTGCGTCATTTGTGCTCAGCGATGCCTCAGTTGCGTTTGCAAATGCACTCCGCCGGGCAATGGTCAGCGAAGTGATGACCTTTGCCATTGAGGATGTTAAGATCTACGACAACACAAGCGCTCTCTTCGACGAAATTCTGACGCACCGGCTGGGACTCATCCCGCTGGTCACGGATCCTGACAGCTTTGTCCCCCGCAGTGAGTGTTCCTGTAACGGAACCGGCTGCCCACGATGCACGGTCACCTTTACCATGAGTGTTGAAGGGCCGGGTATGGTGATGTCAGGGGATCTGATCTCCCAGGATGCGGTGGTACGACCTGCAGAGGATAATATCCCGATTGTAAAACTTGAGAAGAACCAGAAGGTTGTGATTGAGGCACAGGCATACATGGACCGGGGGATGGAACATGCAAAATGGTCCCCGACGACGGTATGCGGATACAAGAACTATCCGGTCATCACCCCTGATACGCG
>NZ_DAONKG010000227.1:0-3697 GCF_035406105.1 Methanospirillum sp. | reverse complement strand
CCGCTCACCGGGAGTGAACCGGATTATAGAAATATTGTCAGCTGGCAGCGACGATGTGCCCTGCAGGGTCTTCATCCAGGTTTTCTCGTCTATACAATACACAATGATGAACTGATTTTATTTGATATCTCACAGGGTAGTTTTTCAATAGCACTTGAGCATTCAGATGCGTCACATCAGATGATTGCATCACTTCGTCAGGTATCCGGCCGGTCAAAAGTTGAACGATCCCTTCGTGAGGATTATGATCATCATAACCGGATCATCAGCACAATGCCACTTTCTTGTCTGGAGGTTCATGATGGGATCATCATACGGGTTAACCCGGCATTTCTCCGCTTATCGGGATATGATGAACATGAAATCCTTGGTCATACACCGGAAAGTCGGTTTCTGTCTGAAGAATCGAAAACCGATCTTTTTCATGAAACCGGTCCCCTTAAGGTTTGGGAAGGGAGGATACGGGAGAGAATGGGGAGTGAGATTCCCTGTCGGATAACCGTGCATTCCGGTACTTCAGAATCTCCAGGTGATGGAATCTGGTTTATCGAAGATCGCCGGGAGTTTGCATCCCTTTCATCCGTTCTGAAGGAGACGGAGTACAAATGCCGTGAACAGCTCTATCTGGCTGAAACGATTGTGATACGCCTTCTCCCTGATGGAACGATCTCCTTTGCCAACCAGGCCGCTGAACGGTGTTTTGGATATGAATCAGATACACTTGCCGGCAAACCGGTCTCTCTTCTTTTTCCACAAGGGGTCATAAGTGATGATCCAAATCCCGCGGAATTATTTCTTGAAGTATCTGACGAATCCTCATCAGCCCTTCATATCTTTGAACATCTGAAAAAGAACGGAAGCCACCTCTGGATCGCCTGGACAAGCAAAGGGCTGTATACTGCTGACAATGAACTGACAGCTATTATCTGCATCGGGACAGATATGACCGAATATGCATCAAATGGCAGGGAGCGGATATCAACCCGTGTCTGGCGTGAACGGATACTGGCATTAACTGATATAGAGCCTCTGGTGTTTGATGCGGTACTACAGGCGTGTATGGAGATCGGACGGGAGGGCAGGGAAGGAAAGCCTGTTGGTACATCATTTCTTGTCGGAGATTCTGAAGAGGTTATGCGACTCTCAAGGCAGCTTATCCTGAACCCGTTTATTGGTCATCCGCCTGAACACCGGATGGTGTCAATTCCTGAGGTCAGAGAGATGCTCAAGGAATATGCGCTTCTTGATGGTGCGTTTGTGGTCAGTGGTACCGGTCTTTTGGAAGCAGCAGGTCGGTATATTACCGTAGATACCTCAGGTGTGTCTCTTCCAAAAGGGATGGGTACCCGCCATTCGTCTGTTGCAGCACTTACCAGTGTAACGGATGCTGTGGGATTTGTGGTATCGGAAAGTGGCGGGAAGGTCTCAATCATAAAAAAAGGAAAAATCGTTAAGGTTATCGCCTGATTTAAATCGGTCGGAAGAGGGTCTTTGCTGCAAGACAGATCGGGCATACCCAATCACGGGGCAGATTTTCAAAATCCGTTCCGGCAGGAGCATTTTTATCGCCGACAGCAGGGTCATACACATGTCCGCATATACTGCATTTCATCTTCTGCATACCAGCTGGTGGGAAGTATAATCATTAAATCATATGGTTTTCTGGAGCAGATTTCCATAGCCCCTTCGGGATGGTAATCTCAAACCTGACCCCCTGTCCAAATGAACCGGTCTCAATAATTGTAAATCCTGATATGTTCACGATCTCTCTGGCAAGAAACAGCCCGTATCCGGTATTACTCCCAAAGCCCCGCTCAAAAATCTTCTCTTTATACTGATACGGAATTCCGTATCCATCATCCTCATATATAAGCAGGTGGGCATCATCCTGAGTTGCACTATAAAACCGGACTTTTGACACTCGTTTTCCATGTCGCTCTGAATTGTCCAAAAGACAATAAAAGACTTTTTCCATAAGGGGGTCAGCGAGAATGTGAATATCAGATAAATCTTCGCCTATCTCAATAGAAGGAATATGGGATCCTCTGGCAGCCCGGGTGACAATAGTGGGAACATGATGCCATTGTGGTGCCTGCATCCCTATCTCCTGATACAACCGGGTGAATGATATCTGATTATGAATAGTGGTAATTGTGTTATTCATCCGGTTCAGGATGGCATGAATATCCGGATTATCAGCATAATCAGATAAGAGATCCGTATATCCGCTCAGCACGGTCAGCTGATTCAGGATATCATGGCGGGTAATACTTGAAAGGAGGTGAAGTTTCATATTTGCCCGCTCATATGCAGCAGTCACCTCCTTTCGAAAGGTAATATCCCGCTTACTCTCACGCCGGCCAAGCCATGTCCCGTCATCCCTGAACACAGACTGGCAGAAATGACTAATCCACCGCTCTTCTCCGTTTTTTGTGATGATCCGGTAGTCCATATGGAAAATCCCTTCCTGCTGGAGCGGAGCATTTGAGTAATGCCGCTCGATGAGAGGCCGGTCATCAGGATGCGTAATATCGATGACAAGATGAGGGTTTTGAATAAATTCTTCTGCCCGGTACCCGGTAATCCGTTCACAGGAAGGAGAGGTGTACAGGTATGCCCCCGAAGGGCTGATCCAGGACTCCCAGTCATAGGTGAAATCTGCAAGTGTTCGATATTTTTCTTCGTTTTCTATTATTATTCGCTCTAGTTTCTTCCGATCACTGACATCAAGAATCACACCGATAATCCCGATCACGGTTCCATCATGAGATAACAGAGCTGATTTTGAGAACAAAACGTCATGAATGTCTCCTTTTGCATCGGTTATCACATATTCATACTGCTGAATATATGGCTTTTTGATGATCAGTTTATCCATATCCCGATAGTGATCGGCAAGTTCCTTTGGATAGAAATCATACACCGATCTCCCGATAATGGAGAATTTCGGGTGTCCAATCAGATCTTCAAACGCTTTATTGCAGTCACGATACATACCACGGGTATCACGATAGAATACCGGGGCCGGAATAGCATCAAGAAGAGCCTGAATATATTGGGCAAACTCTGTCTGCTGCTCTACAAGGTCCCGGTATCGGTGTTCATTAATTATCGTCTCATCCCGTTTCCTTCGTTCTTCAACAGCTTGATTGATAAAACCTGCAAGCGTGCTGAGCACCTCTATGCTTGCGTCACCCTTTTTCAGGTAATAATTGGCACCTGCATTTATTGCTTCAATGGCAATATCTTCAGATCCATGACCGGTAAAGAAAATAAAGGGAATTTGGTTTCCTGTTTTTCGGATCTCCTTTAATAGAAATACTCCGTCCTGATCTGGTAACCGGTAGTCAGCAACAATTACATCAAACTGATACTGGGAAAGGAGCATCAGAGCCCCATTCACACAGTCTATTGTTCTGACCGTAAAACCTTCCTGGCGTTTGAGAAAAGCAGAGGTAATCTCAAGAACGGCCGGCTCATCATCAAGGAGCAGGATACGGATCACGGAGTACTACCCATTACTGAATTCATTTTAAACTGCTTAATAGAACCGGTGACAGGGAGCGGGACTGTATGCAAAACCGTATGTATAAAGGGTGCGGATATTTATCTACGATTATATGGTGTTTCTTCGAAAATATCTGGAGGCATGCGGGTGTGAACCTGATCTTATTGCCCTTATCCGGTTAATCTCCCG
>NZ_DAONKG010000226.1:0-3709 GCF_035406105.1 Methanospirillum sp. | reverse complement strand
TGGGTGACGGTACTGAGGTACGCGAGTCCTCGGGAAATCATCCTCGCTGCTATTGTTCAAGGATAACTATTCTGCTCGTATTATTCTGAATTACTGATTCGATCCTGTTTATTATTAATTTCAGTCATAGCGGTTAATGCTTGATCTCCGCCTGGCGGTGAGAACTCTTCTGTATGCAGCAATGCTTCTTCGGATCAAATCTGATTACGTGAATTATTCTTGATGAGAATTTGATGAATAAGAGGATGAGGAGAGTAATAGTACTTACATTTTAGAAGATAATAAATCGTTAGGGATTTACACTCCTGTCCAGCTTTTTGAAAATGAAATCCCCCGCCGGCCAGATATAAGAAAGGAACTTTCTACCTGTCTAAAAACATTGATACTATATAAGAAAAGGTCGTTGCAAGATACGTGAGGATAGCTAAAACCCCCTTTCAACAAATTGGGATTTATAAATACATTATATTCTTACGATCACTAAAGGTGAGTTTTTAATTATCCTCACTTATAAGAAAAGACGGTGTTTTCAACCCCAGTTCATGCGTGGGGTGTGGAATTGATGAGGAGAGCAACTGGAAGGAATTGTTCAATCAATCCTATTCCCTGAAAAAATTAACCCATTTCTTCATCGAAGCGTGTATTGAAATCCAGCCTGTTCAAAATGGTGATCAGAAGAATAAGCAATATTTATCCCATATTCTTTCATTACTTCAAAGGAAATACAATCTGTCAGACTCCAGTGTTTATCATGATAGGTTGCATACCTTTCCAAAGCCCTTGAAAAGAGAAGATTATCTGTTTTTATAATATCAATCTGATCCGTATTATTGCAATCCTGAATAAACTCAGCTACTATCTTTTTGTTCAGTTTTGTGAAAGCATTTCCAATCTCATAGAGCACTGCATCGGTTATTAAAATTTTCTGATAATCAAACAGATCACGTGCAATGTCAACAGCCTGCTTATGATGCTTATCTTCAGGTGTGAACATTGCTATGACAAAAGAAGTATCAATGAAGACAGATTTCATTGGTGATGGTTACCCCTTTTAGGTGTTCCATACAGATAATGATCATGCTCATCGGAAAAATCTGAGGGACCATGAATTGCTCCAGCATTCCTTATGAGGAACTCTATTGCATGTTCTCTTTTTAAAGTAGAGTCTTTATCAATTGTTAGTAGATATTCTTTATTAGGTTCAAGGTCGACTGGCTCAACAATTTTAAATGACGTCCCATCAAAAGTCGCTTTTATTGTAATTGACCCCATGAAAGATACTTCCTTTCCTATTATTTATTTTAAATCACTATCAGGTTTTCTTTACGCTTAAACACTCCTTACATGGGTGACGGTACTGAGGTACGCGAGTCCTCGGGAAATCATCCTCGCTGCTATTGTTCAGAACGTTGTTTTAACGGTTATCTGGCCATTCTCCGGTACCTACGGGCAATATGTACCAAGAATAGCATCTGATGCAAGGAAATTTCGAATTATATCGCGTATTTCAGCGTTGTCCTCAATCCGCATCGTTGTATTATTACTTCTATTTGTATCATTCGGCCATCCGGCATTCCACCATACAAACCCGACAATATTGGGCCATCTCTGTTCATCAATTAACACTGAAAACGCATCATAGGTCCAGTTTTTCGCCGAAATATAGGGGTTATTCAGATCTGTACCCATTTCTGACACGATCACAGGTTTTTCTGGTGAAATATTCTGTGCATGCCGGAATCCTTCGTCCATCATATCTGTAAATGAAGTAATATTTTTGTCGTTTGGTGAAAGGGCACCGTAAGCAGAAATTCCAATCATATCGATAAATTCATTTCCTGGATAGTATGCTTGCGGGATATTCCATCCATCTTCCGGATTTGAATGCCAGTTTATATGGAATACCCAGTACAGGTTATCTGCACCTTCTTTACGCATCAGTGAAATAATATGACGGTATACCGATTGGAATAATACCGCACCATGTTCTTTTCCAGTCCAGTACCCGTTCCATGAGAACCACCATCCATTCACCTCTGTTCCATATTCAATGAGGATCGGAAAATCCAGCTTTTTGGCCTCTTTTGCAAAATTCCTGAGATCTGGATCGAATGCTCCTGATTTTATGTGTTCCAGGGTAAATACTGGTTCGGGCCGGTATTGGCGGTTATCAGACCGAAGCATAAGTCTGATGTATGGAATTGCACCACTCTCGTGGATAGCCATGACTTGTTCTAAGGGAAAACTTCTATTTACACTCCATTCATGTGAAAAAGCAATAATTGCCAGAGATTTTCCTGAATTATTAATGTATGAATTAATACTCTCATGGGTAATCTCCATTTCATTGATATGATGAGGAACCGGGGGAAAGGCACCATGCCATAGGGTATTATTATGCGGCAAACAAAGGTCAGAGCTTTCACCCGCACATGATTCAATGAATACCAGAAGATATAATAAAGTGAGTACTCCCCATGGATTGAGGGAGTGAAGATACTTTTCTGCATGCATTCCATGCCTATGATGCACGTGTGCCGGAATACCCATACCGAGAAACATTATGGACGCCTATCTATCTAACAATTCGTATCACCAACCGGGAGAAGAAGATGGTTCCTGAATTAAATTTCCCTCCTCCTGTTCCCTCACGGGAAAAGTTCACAGTACTTCTGGTAATAAGTTCTCAAAAACTGGCGTCTCTTTCGAAAACATATCTTGAACGCCCAGGCCTTCTTGAAGTCACCGTCTGTTATTCAGGGGATGAGGCCATCCGTATTTTTCATTCGCACTCTTATGACCTCATTCTGTCTGATTATGATCTGGATGATATGGATGCTATCACCTTGCATACAAAACTTCAGGATCTCAATCCACAAAAGCCATTTCTCCTCTTTACTATTACGGATCGGGATCGGGAGATTCTTGAAAAATATGCACAAGATCCATCTGCTTATCAGGATTTTGAACATGATATCAGCATCATTTATAACGATCAGGCCCAAAAAATTGCCCAGGCAGTTGAGTTATTCCGGACCAGGAACCAGTTAGAGTTATACACACGGCGTCTTGAACAATTGGTTGAGGAACGGACCAGGCAACTTCAGGTAGCCCAGCGATTTGCGGTGATTGGTGAGCTTGCAACCATGATAGGTCATGATATGAGGAACCCTCTTCAGGTTATTACCAATATGCAGTATCTTCTTGAGATGAAGATGCAGAAGATGACAGTGCAGGAATTGCAAATATTCTCAAAATACGGAATAATGGAGATCTTTAGCCGAATCAGAGATGAAATTCTCTATCTGAATAAAATTGTATCAGATCTTCAGGATTATGCACGTCAAGTAAATCCTGAAAAAAGCAGAATAAATCTTGCAGCATTCTTTCATGAACTGCTCCTAACGATATCACCCCCTTCATCAATCACCGTTATCAAAGAATGTGATCCTGATATCACTGTATCAGTAGATCCGGCATTACTAACCCGCGTTATGGAAAACGTAATAATGAACGCTCTGCAAGCTATGGAAAAAGGTGGAATACTTACATTGAAATCCCAAAAAGACAAAGAGGGTTTTAGTATCATCGTGTCTGATACCGGGGGAGGCATTCCTCCTGAATCTGTTCCGAAAATATTTGATCCCCTGTATACAACAAAACCCAAAGGGACCGGGCTTGGTTTATCAGTAACCAAACGATTAATTGA
>NZ_DAONKG010000225.1:0-3712 GCF_035406105.1 Methanospirillum sp. | reverse complement strand
ATATCCTCCGTATCCTTCCTCATCAAGCTGGATAGCAGCTGCATTCGTGATCTGACCGGTGTTCGCCTGCCCGCAGCAGGGGAAGATAATCCGTGATTTGTCCCCGCCTGCGCAGGAACAGGGTGCCTGCTCTGCCATTATGCCCCCTGGAGAATTTCTACCAGTTCATTCACAGTCGGGACCCGGCCGGTGACCACCTCTTCCCCGTCAATAAACAGGGAAGGGGTCATCAGAACCACCCGGGTTACGATCTCGTTCAGTTCCTCAACTTTGATAACCTCTGCCTGTACACCTGCCTTCTTTACTGCCTCATTCACGTTGTCAAACATCCGTTTGCATTTTGTACATCCCGTGCCTAATACTTCGATTTTCATTATTTCACCATTTTTTGAATTGTATTAGATTCACAAAAAAACCATATAAGGGTATCACAGAGAGGAGCACCCGGCTCCGGTGTGATCCTTCATAAAAGCAGCAAGAGCATGTTTACCCCGGGAGTGTGGCAATGCTTTTATCCAGGTACTGGAGATGTGAGACGATTCCACTCATCTCCTCTGCCGGAAATCCGACAATCGCCTCTCCCGGTCCCATATCGGTTGCATCCCTGCATCCATAACACCCGAGGCCGTAATTCAGCCGGTTCTCACGGAACGGAATGATACACGAGTCCACGCAGGTCGCCTGAAGAACAGCTGTTGATCCCTGCACCCGTTTCCCCTCATGGGTGTGGAGGTTTGCGAGCAGGATCCACATGAGCCGCTCGGTCTCATCCTCAATAATTACGACATCAGGTACTACTTTGGCATCAGTCAAAGGGAACACTTCAATTCGCATAACTGAATTCGGCGTCAGGGTAGTCATTCCTTCAAACATATGCTGTGCTACGGTCTCATCAGAGACGATTCCAAATCCCGCCAGTCCTTTCCCGGTCCGGAGTGGCTCAGGCAGCGGTTTGAATCCGAATGCCCGTGCCGTGCCCGCATCAACGCCTGGCAGAACCGCATCGGGATTTTCTGATCTTCAAGTTCCGGTTTCTCTCCTGACTGAACGATTCTGACTCCGACCGGAGATCCGTTCAGTCCAAGAATGGTGCTCATCGTCGAAGCAAACGAATTATGGTTCCAAATCCCAAAAAATAACCTGGTGATGATCAGATCGTGCAATTCTGTTCATCCATTGATGTTGTTATACCATCGGATGAATACACCCCAGTGTATTCAATCGTAATCTTTCTGATCGTAATCATCCTCATATCAATTCTCGGAATCAAATACAAAATCCCCCCATTCATCTCCTTGATTGGGGGAGCCATGGTTTTTGGGACTGCCGTGGGCACTTAGCCGGTTCTTCTCGTCGATCAGATCTCAAAAGGTTCAGCCAGTATTTTTATTCTCTGGGAGTCCCAATCCTTGCCGGTTCGGTCATGGCAAAATATCTCGCTGAAGGTCGCTATATCCAGGGGATCATCTCTGATCTGCGAGGGCAAATCGCCTTCCCTTCGATTATATCAGCAATATCGGGATACATTGTGGGAATTCCATCAACCTGTCCCATCACCGCATTCATGATCCTCTCACCGGTCACGACTCATTTTACTGCAATAAAAAAACGACAGACAGATCTGATGTATCTGGTTGCTATCGGGAGTGCTGTCGGAGTCGCATACGTGTATCCCACACCGGTGACATTCTCACTTTTAGAGACATTTGCCTCGACCCTTTCCCCTTGACCTATGATCTGGTTGCAATTCCTCTCTCACTCCTCTTCCTCGTTCCGATAATCCTCCTGGTGAGAAAACGACGAACGCATGAACCGGATGAAGAAGAATCAGAATTATATCCTCGTTCTTTAATCCGGTTTCACCCAAGAGCCTGGGCTCCCTTTATTGCCATCATTGTGAGTACCCTCATTGGACTTTTCATCCTCAACCTCAGCCATTTTGGGTTGGTTCAGTTTATTATGCTCATCGGGATGGTAACCTCAGCATGTATTGCCAGTCCACAAATCCGATGGACCGGGTTTGTTCTCGGGGCAAAACATGCAGGGGTTGTTATCTTTGATATCTGTGGAGCCGGAGCTCTCGGATCTGCCATCACCAGTTCCACCTTTACCCAGGATGCATTGCAGATAATCGGGCAGTCTGCGTTCATTCCGATAATCCTGACTCCGTTTATTCTCGCCGCTTTAATCCAGACCGCTCAGGGTTCACGTATCGTCACCGCATCCACAACCGTCCTGCTTCTCGCCGGAACAACTCTTCCGGAGACGATGAATCCGCTTGCGCCTTTCCTGATGATCGTTGCAGGAGCGGGAGTGATGTGTTTTGTGACTAATCCGTATTTCTGGTTGTTACACCGTGAGACCGGTGATGAAGTGAAACGGGTGTTTACCTATTACACGCTACCTCAGATTGCGTTTGGATTCATGACCTGTGGGATTGCACTGGGAATCCAGTGGTTCTTTCCAATATAACAGAAATGCAAAAATAATTCTAAAAAAGTTATTCTGGTTTCTCTTCCTTCTCTTCACTATCGCAGCAGGCCTGATTCTTTGGTACAATCTTCGGGCCGCAGCAACAACACTCTGCATCTTTTTTCCCGAAAAACTTCTCAAAGAAACCTTTCTTCTCAGCCATGAGTAGATATGTACTGTGTACATTTAAAATTTTATTGAATTAGAATTTGCCGCACGGAAGAGCGGGCATTTCACTTTCAATCTTTTCCTGAGAGTATATGGCGCATTACGTCTGGCATTTTTTCAGATAACCGATCTGCGGGTACCAAGGTAAGACAGCAAATATCATTCTTATCTCCTATGGATATGAGGGCGAATTTATCTCCCTCTTGAATTTTAGCCCGCATTCTGATATCTTTAGGAATGACGATCTGCCCTCTGGCATCGATGGTAAGTACTGCTTTTACCTCATACGATTGAGACCCTACCTATGAACCCGGGAGTGAAACTGGGGGATTGGGTAGTTTTTTCATTCATTCCTCCTGATGGTTCAACCAAATCTGAAACAGATATTGATAAATATCTCACCTGTCTATTATTATCTCAGTTGTATTTGAAATATTGGACTTGATGTAATCGTGGCTCTTTGTCAGTGGTGTATGGGCTGGGGTGCTGATCCACCTTCCTTTTTTTCATCAAAGCGCCGGAGTTGTACCGGTTTGTATCGATGAGGAGACATGCATGATTGAATGAAAGGAAGGTATCAATGTTTTTTTCTTTACCCAACTCCGGGTTCTCAAACCTGAGCACCCGGTTCTGTACCGATATGCAAACATCACGATTAATCTGCA
Organism: Methanospirillum sp.; assembly: GCF_035406105.1. Taxonomy (GTDB): domain Archaea; phylum Halobacteriota; class Methanomicrobia; order Methanomicrobiales; family Methanospirillaceae; genus Methanospirillum. Next base: position 407 of record NZ_DAONKG010000225.1, on the reverse strand, counting down.
TCCCTGATTGCGGCGGTGAACTCTTCACATGACCGCTATCAACGATATCGTTACGGCAGGCCAGTACTTTCTCGTGATCACCGTTGAACTGGTGATCCTTTTTATCGGGATCAGTTTTCTGGTCGGCCTGATCCGGGAGTATGTACCTGAAGAGAAGATCAGAAACATCCTTACGAGCAAGCACCGGGGAGTCGGGAATATCTTCGGGGCTTTTTTTGGTTCACTCACCCCGTTCTGTTCCTGTTCGACTATCCCGATCCTGGTCGGGTTACTTGATGTCGGCGTGCCGTTTGGGATAGCGTACTCTTTCCTGATCGCGTCCCCCCTGCTCAATCCGGTCATCTTCTTCCTGCTCCTGGCACTATTCGGTCTAGTGCCTACCCTGATTTATGCTGCAATCACCTTCT
>NZ_DAONKG010000224.1:0-3714 GCF_035406105.1 Methanospirillum sp. | reverse complement strand
CTCAATTCTTGGAAAGATGATGTCAATCGGATCTCCTTTGAGCGTGATCAGGCATTGATAAAAAGTATGGAAGCCCTTTTGAAACAGATATCGTATAAGGATGGCGATACGAAGACGGTCAGAGAGATTGATGCCAGGATTTTTACCGAAGATAAACCTCCGGTGAGTAAAAAGATTCCGGTATGGGTCAGAAACGGATGGGGGAGTTCAGAAGAGGAGCTACGGAAAACCTCACTTGCTGAAGGCTTGGAGAGTCCGTTAATTCAGGTATTTCTCCCAAAATTATATCATCAGGATCTGATTGATCATATTGCGGGGAGTATTGCAGCCCAGCAGACAATGGATACAATTGGTGTCCCGAATACGAATGAAGGTATTCTGGCAAAGAAGAATATTGAAACAAAGAAACTTGCTCATGATGCGAAGATCCAGACCTGTCTGAATGATATTATCAACCAGGCAGTTGTGTATCTTGGCGGGGGGGATAAGAGAGAGGGAGGATCACCAAAAGAGGTTCTGTTGCATGCCGTGAAAACTGCATCAGAGAAGAAATTTTACCGGTTTAAGGATGCAGATAATTCGCGGTGGGCTGATGTATTTACGAGGATTAAATCCGGTCATGCAAATCCGCTGTCTGTTGTTGGGCATTCCGGGAATACTGAAGAACATATTGTGTGTAAAGAGATTTTGCGATTTCTGAATGCCGGTTCAAAGAAAGGGTCAGAAATTGTAAAATATTATGAGGATGCTCCGTTTGGATGGCCGAAAGATGCAATTGAAGGGGCGATTATTGCTTTGTGTGCTTCAGGGCATCTCCATGCCTATAATGATGGTCATAAAGCGGTTTCTCTCACCGAACTTGATAATCGTCGTACTCTTGAGAAGAGTTACTTTAAGTGTGAGAGTGAATCTCCACCGACTGCAGAGGAAAAACTGAAAGCCAAGGCGGTGTATCAAAAGGTTGGAATTCAGGCCAGGGCTGGTTCTGAAGGAGAAGATGCTTCTCTTTGTATAGAAAAACTCAGGGAACTTCTGGATAAGACCGGGGGTGATCCACCGTTACCAGAAGTTATGGTTCCCTCATATCTTGCTGAGATGGACGGACTTTCTGGTGTTTCGCTTCTTAAGCGGATTGCGGCCCAGAAGGAGATAATTATTGCAGATATTGAGAAGTGGAAACGTACTGCTGAATTGATTCCTGTTCGTCTCCAGGAGTGGGAACGGCTGTGCACACTTCTTGATCACGGGGAGGGGCTTGTGGGTCTTGATATGATTATCCGTGAAGCTGCAGCAATTAAAGAGCACAGAAGTCTTCTCGCTGATCCTGACCCGGTTACTGACCTTCTTTTACAGGTTCAGGAGCGATTACGGGAGGAGATCTCGTGTGGTATCAGCCAGGTATCAGAATCATATCAGAGTCTTATATCCTCACTGGAAAGTGATTCACACTGGCATGAGCTTGATTCTCATGAACAGGAGATGATCCTCTCATCATATCACATCAAATCGATCCCCCAGATGCCTCTAGGGACGGATAATGATATTATTCAGGCTCTGAAACAGTATCCTTTGTCAGATTACCAGAAGGCGTTAGATCTTATTCGTCTTTCACATGATAAGATTGTATCTGAGGCAGCTCTTCGGTATGCCGCAAAGCAGAAGAAGGTTCTGACCCCGGTTTCTCTGAAACGGGGAGTTAAAATTTCAAATGAAGACGATCTCGAAGCATATATTGATGATATCAGAACGAGGGTGAAAGCGTTATTACAAGAGAAGCAGGAGGTACTCATCCAATGATCATGTGGGGCCTGTGGGAGAAACGTTGAATTTTGTTATCTATACTGGACAGGAACGGACTGTAGAGGAAATATCATGACCGAGATACGAATTACCATACCTGATGATGTGTTTGTGGCAATGAAAACACATCCATCCTGTATTGGGGATGAGATACGGCTGCTTGCTGCTGTGAAATTGTATGAGATGGGGCGTCTGTCTTCAGGAGCTGCAGCAAAAATGGCAGGGATCTCCCGTGTTCTATTTATCTCAAAATTAAAAGAGTTCCAGGTGCCTGCTCTAAAACTTACCGAAGAGGAGTTTTCTCGTGAAGCTGAAATACTCGGGATTGATCATCTGTAATACAACCCCTTTGTTATATCTTCACCAGATACATCTCCTCGCCATAATCAAGGATATTTGTGGGGATATTGTTGTTCCTCCTGCTGTAATCAGGGAATTGAAAGCCGGAGCAGATCAGGGTGTTTCAGTACCGGATATTGGGCAGTATAACTGGATCACGGTGAAAGAACCTGTCGCGGTTTCAGCTCATAATCTTATTAAGGATCTGGGAGATGGCGAAACGGAGGTTCTCATGCTGGCCCTGGAAATGCCAGGTTCAATGGTGATTCTTGACGATAATCTTGCCCGAACGTATGCATACATAAATTCCATAGATGTGATTGGAACGTGTGGATTATTAGTAAAAGCAAAGTATTTCGGCCTTATTCCTTCGGTTACCCCTGTTCTGGATCTCTTGGACCAGAAGGGATTTTTCCTCTCTAAAGAATTTCGAAAGACTGTCATCAGCCTTGCCAGGGAATGAGGTTTTTATGATTTGCGATATCGTTCTTTTACAGCAGAAGCAGGAGGTTTTGATCCAGTGACTACTCTTTCAAAATCTGACCGGAATGCTCTTGATAAAGCCGTTCAAAAGGCCCGTGAAATCTCTGAAGAAGGGGCACGCAAAGCACTGATTTCTCTTGGTGTATCGGATGAGAAAAAACCAGGACACCTCAATGATGAGCAGGCAGAACTTCGTCGCCGGGTGAGAGTGGTCTTAAGACGGCTTGGGACGGAAGCAGAACTTATCCGGTCGGTTGCGTATGAACAGTGGCACCGGATGCTGTTTGCCCGGTTTCTTATCGAGAATGATCTCCTCATCCATCCTGAACATCAGGTATCGGTCAATTTTGAAGGTCTGGTTGAACTTGCCCATGATGAACAGATTGACCCCTGGGAACTTGCTGCCCGGTATGCTTCAGCAATGCTCCCCGGGATATTCAAACAGGATGATCCACTCCTGAAAATTACCTATGCTCCGGAGGATCGAAATGCCCTTTGTGATATCCTTGCACAGATTCCGGGAGATACGTTCAGAACCTCGGATGCTCTCGGGTGGACATATCAGTTCTGGCAGACGAAAAAGAAAGATGAGGTAAACAAGTCGGGGGTGAAAATAGGAGCAGCAGAATTGCCCTCCCAAACCCAGCTCTTTACCGAACCCTATATGGTCCATTTCCTTCTTGACAACTCGCTTGGTGCCTGGTGGGCAGGAAAGAGGCTGACAGAAGAGGATCTTAAGACTGCAACATCTGAAGAGGAACTCCGGCAAAAAGCCTCTCTCCCCGGTGTTCCTCTGACCTATCTCCGGTTCGTTCAGGATGAACATGGAATCTGGACTCCGGCTGCCGGATCGTTCTCCGAATGGCCTGACCAGGTTTCTGAACTTAAGATGCTTGATCCCTGTTGTGGGTCAGGTCATTTTCTTGTGGCTACTCTTCTGATGCTGGTCCCGATGCGGATGGAGATGGAAGGGCTATCAGCAAGAAAGGCGGTTGATGCTGTTCTATCAGAAAATCTCCATGGTCTAGAGATTGATGAGAGGTGTGTGGAGATTGCAGCATTTGCTCTTGCTCTGGCTGCCTGGACCTATCC
>NZ_DAONKG010000223.1:0-3723 GCF_035406105.1 Methanospirillum sp. | reverse complement strand
TCAGTACTGGTATTCCGATTGGTCTTATGATGAATGAATTGATAACAAACAGCATAAAGCATGCATTTCCCGCAGGGAACCCTGGGATCATCGAGGTTGAGATCGGAATGAACGATCAGCAAGGAGTCATCCGGTACCATGATAACGGACGGGGTCTGCCTGAAGGATTTGATCCCAAAGAACAGACAACGCTTGGATTAGAGTTGATCAGAAACCTGACAACACAGATTCAGGGTACTAGTAGGTTTGAATCAGGACCAGGAATGACCTGCATCCTGACCTTCCCGCTTCAGAAGACCAAAGATCATGAAGTACGAGAGGGGTTTTGGGCATGAACCCGGATCACCAGATACTGATTGTTGAGGATGAGATGGTCATCTCCATGGAGCTTGCGCATACCCTTCGAAGACTGGGGTACGGGATCGCTGGACAGGTCACCAGAGGAGAAGATGCGATAGAGATGACCGGAAAGATAAGACCTGACCTTGTCCTCATGGATATCATACTTCAGGGAGAGATTGACGGGATTGAAGCTGCAGACAGAATCAGGGAACTCTATAACATACCGGTTGTATTCCTTACCGCTCACTCAGACGAAGCGACTCTTCAGCGGGCTATTGCGGTTCAGCCATCAGGCTATCTGATAAAACCATTCCGTGACCGGGAGCTGTATTCAACGATTGAACTTTCACTTCATAAATATGATATCCGAAGAAGAATCATGCCCCATGTCCTTCATCACGACCTGGAGTACGGGGTTCCTGATGATATCCCCTGCCTCTTTCTCTCAACAGACTGGATTATCACCGGAGGAACTACCAAAGCCTTTAATATGCTTGGAATGTCGCCCGGCTCACTCATTCAGACCCGTTTTGATCAGCTCATCGATCACACGTCCTGTGGCAGGTCAGTCATCATGCCTGAATCCATTTCAGTTCGCACAGGAAACGGGCTTTGTATTCCCGTCACACTCGGCCTTGGAGCAGTCACCGGGGATGGTGGAACAATCACCGGATACCTTCTGACCCTTACCCGGAGGGATATCCCTGCCTGAAGAAGTAAGAGTTGAAACCGTAAATGAGTGCCCGATTGATGACATCCGTTCCCTCTTTTATGCCGGTGACTGGTGGGAGGAAGAGTGGGATGATGCCATCCTGTGCGGGATAGTCAGAAATAGTTATGCATTTGTTGCAGCAATCGGACCAGATGATCGGTGGATAGGAATGGGTCGGATAATATCGGACGGGATCTCGGATGCATATCTTCAGGATATTGTCGTCCTTCCAGAGTGGCGGAATCAGGGAATCGGTACAGCAATTGTAAAAAAACTCATGACTATCTGTATGCATGCCGGGATTAGCTGGATTGGGGTTATCGCCGCTCCGGAGACTGAATACTTTTACCGCCGGTTCGGGTTTGCAAAGATGAACGGATATACGCCCATGAGGTATGAGGGTCCTGTACAGAGACAGGATGAACATACCCTTTCGTAACGGATCGACATGAGTGAACCGAAACGGCCAATCCTCACTGATGATGGGTATCAGGTATCTGCATCATGCCCGGTTATTATTTCCGCAAGCAGAGCGACCGACATCCCTGCATACTATGCTGACTGGTTCATACACCGGCTGGAAAAAGGTTATGTCCGCTGGATAAACAGGTATCACCCCGCACTTCCCTATTATGTATCATTTGAAGACACCAGGGCGATTGTGTTCTGGAGCAAAAACCCTGCTCCACTGCTCCCGTACCTGCACTATCTGGATACCAGGGGGTATGTGTATTATTTTCAGTTCACCCTTACCGATTATGGATTGGAAGGTCTTGAACCAGGTCTTTCTCCACTCCATGAGAGGGTATCCACGTTTATCAAATTGTCAGAACGGCTGGGCAGGGACCGGGTGATATGGCGGTTTGATCCGATACTGCTTACTCCATCTCTTGATATGCCGACTCTTCTTTCCCGAATCAGGACCATCGGAGATTCGGTATCAGCATACACGAATAAATTTGTCTTCAGTTTTGTCGATACTTCATACGCAAAAGTAAAAAAACAGGCCGCAATCTGGCAGTTCAGGACTTTGAATCAGGAGGAAAGAGCGGAGTTTGTCAGGGGGATTGTCAGGATGAACCAGACCTGGAACCTTTCTCTTGCATCGTGTGCTGACGAGGCTATTTACCATCCGGCGGTTGACCATAATAAGTGTATTGATGATGTTCTCCTTCGCCGGATTGGTCAGCATGATAGTGCCCTGATGCGGTACCTTGATCGCTTTTCAGAAAAGGATCGGGGCCAGCGTCCTGCATGCAGGTGCATAAGGAGCAAGGATATCGGGCAGTATGACACATGCCTGCACGGGTGTGTGTATTGTTATGCAACCGATCATGAGAGGGCACGGATACATGCAGAAAAACATACAGAAAATCCCAGGTCAGATACGATAACCGGTGAGATGGGACCGATGCTCTCTCTGAGGAGGACAGGGAATGATATTCAAACGTATTTATGATACCATATTCTATTTAGGTACAAAGAAGGGAGTTTTTCATGAATTGTGAAATATGTGGAGAAGAGGTATCTGGGGGTTCCGCATTTACCTGTAATTATTGTGGAGGGGTTTTCTGCCCACAACATCGCCTCCCCTTTAATCATGCATGTAAAAATCTTGCCGGATGGAAAAAGTCCGGCATGGCGGGTAAGAAGGGGATCGGACCAGGCGGGCGGATCAGAACATCGGTAAAGGTCCCGTTTTATCAGAAGAAAGAAGTACTCATCGGTGGAGCGGTTCTTATAGCTTTCCTCATCCTTGTCTGGGTGCTTTTTCTCTCTCATTAAAGAATCGCTCTGACAGTGCATTCCCGATTGAGATGAGGTATTCTTTCCCAAAAGGTCCGTCTTCAATTCTGTCGATGAGATTCCAAATGGTGCTCTGCTCCCCTCCCTGCACGAGAGCAACACCCAGAACAACTGCTGCAACCGTATCGGTATCCCCCCCAAGGGATATTGCCTGAGTAAGCAGCCTGCAGGGTTCACATCCGTATTTGGTAAGAAGAAAGATCACTGCTCCAAGAAAAATCCGGGATTCGGTATAGGGAACCCCATATGAGGCATATTCTCCAAAGAGAATCTCCCGCTCCAGGGTCTTTTGTGCGGCACACCGATCACACCAGAGGGCAGTATCAGGTGCGATAGTGTCTACATCACTACGAATACCCCTCCAGAGTTCTTCATACGATCTGGCATAATAAAGTCGTTCATGAACCATCAGAGCGATTGCAACGGTCGCTGCAAGCGCATCAGGATGACCATGGGTGATTGATGCACTTTGCAGAGCAGATTGAATTACCCTGGTCCGGTCAGGAAAAAAACCAAGAGGCAACGCCCGCATTGCAGCACCATTGGTTTTTCTCTCTCTCCGATCGTGGTCAGTAATACTGCCCAGAAATGATTTTGGGTCAGGTGAGGTGAGCATTGCGTATGTCTGCCGGGAATATCCCGGACGGGGATCACGTGCATATACGGCAAGAAATGATTGTGCGAGATTATATGGAGTAATTTCCATCCCCGCAGCCATAACTTCTGCTATGGCAAGAGCCTGCTGGGTATCATCGGTATAGGTACCAGGTGAAAGAGACTCCTTTTGTAATTTCTGTATTGCCTCCTGATATGAAAGGTTTTCAAATGGTGCCCCACAGGCATCTCCGGCTGCCATCCCGAGT
>NZ_DAONKG010000222.1:0-3747 GCF_035406105.1 Methanospirillum sp. | reverse complement strand
GCATAGGAATATTCCAGTCAAAAGATAACGTCATTTTCAATAATATATTTAAAAATAAGCACAACGCAGTCGTAAATGAAGATCAGCGGAATATGTGGAACACCGATCTGAAGTCAGGAACCAATATTATAGGTGGGACGATGGTGGGAGGAAATGCCTGGTTTGATGAGACCGGCGAGGGAGGATTTTCTGCATTAGCACAGGACTATACACATGATGGCATCTCTGATGCACCATATTCATTAAACGCGAATAATATTGATCTCTATCCGCTCTCCCGTGTAACATCAGGCACACTATCACTCCTTACCACTCCAGTCCCGACAGAGACCCCGGTTCTGGAATGGATTGATACAAAATCAGAAAACACTTCCGAAGAGGTAATACCTGCTCCTGATTCGGAGTCTCCTGTTACCGCAACCGTACCTACGATGCCCACAGAGACAGTGGCAGCCCCTGTTCAGACAGAAGAAATACAGCTCCCCAGTCCGGTTACGCAGGAGAACACACCTGAAGGAACTTCATCGCAATCAGCAGGGGATATGCAACCAAAAGCACCTGATACGAACGTAACTTCTCTTCTGTCAAAGCCATCCGGGCCCCTTTCACCCTACGCCGACATCTCTGTCAAAGAGGTCAGCGGTCCTGAAACAGGATGCCCGGGCACCGGATTTACCATATCAGCAGTGATCGAAAACACCGGCGGGTATGATGCCGACGCATTCCAGGTCAGGTTCTATCTGACAGAAGATCGCCAGATAGACAACCGGGATATTTTCCTTGGTGAAAAGACCCTAAAAAACCTTCTTTCAGCAAGCGAACAGACTATCACCGAATCCTTTACTATCCCACAATTAATCGGGCTGAAAAACTACTATCTTGCAATCGTCACCAACACTGACAACGCAATATTTGAAGATAAAAAAGAGAATAATACCGGTTTTTCTGCCGTCAGAATGGCAGTCCGGGAATGTTAATTACTCTTTCTTTTCAGATGTTCCGGCCTTTTCTTCAACAGTCAGAGGAGTAATATTCCTGACAGTTACTTCAAAGGTAAGTGCTTTTCCGGCAAGGGGGCTGTTGAGATCAAAAGTGACATTCGTTGCATTCATATCAGCAATCGTCGCCTGGAAGAGCTGTCCGCCATCGAAGAGGGTGACCCGATCCCCAATGGTTGCATTCTCACCGGCCGGGATAAACTCAATCGGCATGGAGACGATCTTTGCCGGATCATACTGGCCATATGCCTCTTCAGGGGAGAGGGTAAACTTCTTTGTCTCGTTCACTTTCATACAATGAAGCGCCTTATCAAACCCGGGAATAGCCCCTCCTGATCCAAGAATCAGACTGAACGGCTGTCCACTCTTATATGAACTGTCAAATTCAGTTCCATTATCATAGGTTCCGATGTAGTCAACTTCAACAATATCTCCCGTCTGCACCACCGGCACAGGCGACCGGTTCGGTTTGTACCGGCGTTTGTACCGGCGTCTGTGGCTGAACCTGTTCAGGCTGGGTTGTTGTGCACCCACAGAGGAGTGCTGCTGCAATAAGAAGAATTGCGCCTGCAATACCAAGGGAGATACTGCATCCGCTGATGGTGAAACGTTTCTCCATACTCAGCTCTTGGAGAAATACCAAAAAAAAGAGTTCTGTTAAAACCCCACCTGTCGGTAAATGAAAAGTCAATAATCTGGCGTGATGATCAGATCTTCAGGTTCATGTGCAAGGCCGATCGCTGCCAGTGAACCGATAATACCCCCGCCACCATAGGTATACACCCCGCACTCACGGGCACACTGGCGCGCCTCCTGACAGGTTATCAGACCGGTCCGTGCACGCAGCCCATACTGACGAAGAGATTCTGGTATCAGAAACCCGGTTTTAATCGCAATACCCCATCCCTCGGATACACTTTCATCGCCAACAAACCTGACCGCGGCCTTTCTGATAAGATCAATCTTCTCCGGAACCACTGCAAGTTCAATGGCACTACAGGAATTTCCTGCAGTCTTTTCCGAAATCTCCTGCCAGAGCATGGCGATATGATGCCCAATAGGAAACGTGCCGGAGAGTTCAGACAGATAATCAAGGAGGGCGATGGCAAGTGCAAAGGTTGCCCCTTCTTCAAACTTGTCAGTATTGTCGATGCCGATAATGATATGCTGCAACGCCTGTGTTCTGATACAGCCTTCAGTCGCATGCTCATGCCTGACCGTATCAACCCTGATGACCCCTTCTGCCCTCCCCATCATGCCGGTCAGCGAGAAAGCAGGCCCGCCCACCGAATGGATCCTCTGCACAATCTCATCCCCTTCCTGCCAGATGCCGGTAACAGCCACCGCCGACTCTGGCCAGAGCCCTACCGTGCTCTCATACCGGCCCATTCTGACAAATTCTCTCAGAATCGTCCCCTGACGGATGATCCGGATCTTCGGATTCGCTTTTGCATGATGCCGTGCGCAAAATGCAGCACAGGCACTGGACAGACACTCATGCACAATCTCCACCATATCCCCGTCAACTGCAGTGAAGATCTTCCGGCATGCGGTCCGCGGTATTGCACTAATGGCAGCGTACCTGCTTGGAGCACGGCCATGCGGCTGGGTAAGAACCGTCAGACACCCTTCATCAGATAAACGGACAATCCAGTCCCGTGCAGTACTTCGGGGGATACCGGCAGACTGCGCAAGATCATCAACGGTAAAGGAGCCCTTTCGCAGGGTCAGTTTCCGCATTAACTTCAGATAAGAGCGCCTGCGCTCAATGACCCCCTGCATACCTGTCCCGGATGGAAAGGATATCCCCAAGGACTGCACTTGCCGTCTCAAGTGAACCTGCCCCTTTTCCTGAAAAGACAAGGTCTCCTGCAAGATCAGTCCTCACAATAATCGCGTTGAGTGATCCGTGAACGACAAGTGGATGGTGCCGTGGAATAATACGGGGAGATAGCCGGTACAGGTTCTTTGCCGGGATTATCTCTCCAATGAGCCGTATCGTTGCATCCTGCTCTTCAGCAAGCCGAATCGCCTCTTCCGTGAGCAGGTCAATCCCGGTGATGTCAATATCCTGAAGAGTTATCCGTCGGTTCCAGACCGTATTCGCAAGGATAACCAGTTTAATTGCAGCATCAATCCCTTTTACATCATACGTGGGATCTGCCTCCGCATACCCAAGCGCCCGTGCCTCATCAAGTGCCTGTTTATATGACAGGCCCTCTTCAGCCATCCGTGTCAGGATATAATTGCAGGTCCCATTTAAAACACCATAGAGAGCGTGAATTTCATTTCCTCCCAGGGATTCAAGAAGGGTGTGAAGAATGGGAATTGCACCGGCCACAGTTGCCTCAAACCGGAAAGATACCCCGGCCTTATCGGCCTCCTCCTTCAGATCATGATAATGCAACGCAACAGGACCCTTGTTCGACGTGACCACATGGCATCCCCGGGATAACGCGGTCCGCATATATGTCGTGGCTGGTTCCCCACTCTGCGCATCGGTGGGGGACACTTCGACGAGAACATCATACGGGGCATTGAAAACCACATCATGGGCCGTACAGGAGAGATCACCAACAAGCCCGGTCTCACGTTTCCGATGAAGAAGATCAGCAGGTGCGAGCCCGTCAGGGTGTATCAATCCTGACCGTGAATCAGCAACACCAGTCAGGACGATCCCAAGATCCTTTCTGCTCATCGCCTCCAGGATTCCCCGTCCGACCGCACCGGTCCCGATGAGTGCAATACG
>NZ_DAONKG010000221.1:0-3790 GCF_035406105.1 Methanospirillum sp. | reverse complement strand
TTTTTGTATTCATCCTTCAGTTCATCGGGTGTATGGACCTTACAGGTGTTCCGAAACCCGCTTGCCCTAGCCAGGAGTTCAAGATCAACCGTATCAAATGCCGGAGAACACTGATTACCGGTACTCCCATACACCCCGTTGTCAAGACAGATAATGATCAGGTTATCAGGTGATGTACTGGCTATAACGGGAAGGGCAGCAGTTCCAAGAAGACTTCCGTCACCATCCAGAACAACCACCGTCCTGCCGGTTCCAAGGGCAATACCAAGTCCCAGAGGGCTTGCCTGGGTATATGAGCCAAGCATGTAAAAATGGGCCGGGCTGTCCCGTGCGTGATAGAGTTCTTTTGACGGAACACCGATATTTGCGACGACCAGTTCATCAGTCATCATAGATGCAAGAATACCGATAGCATCAGCCCGCTGCATAACCGGCTGTCTGAACACTCCCTGGTAAAAGAGACTGACCGTCCGGTCCCTGACAGCTGGCGGGGATATACTTGGTTTTTCTTCTCCTCCCTCCCAAACCTGCGGGGAGATGAGGGCTACATGAGGTCTGCTTTCTATCCAGGCATCACTGATAACCGACGTAATGAGATGGAGTTCCTCCGGCTTTCGGATGATCGTGCAGGGGATATGATATACCTGTAAGAGATCGGGTATTTTCTCATTAAACGGGATTTGAGCAGGTATCTTCTCCTGATAGTACCCCCTCCAGCTGGCAAGGATCGGGAGGGGAAGGCCATACAGGAAGGGAAGGGTCATCAGGGCATTCAGCGAATTTCCGAGGCCTGAACTCTGCATCTGAAGCACTCCCCGCGTTCCTGTCAGGGACAGACCGGAGAGGATCCCAATACCATCTTCTTCCCGCGAAATTGTGATGTACGAAAACTCCTTCAGAAGGACAGAACAGAGGTCTTTTGTCCTGTCACAGGGAAGCGAAATGATGTACTCAATGGCTTCTTTTTTCAAAATCGCTGATACAGTCTCTTCATGCATATGGCTTCATCCATTCCTGCACTCCTGCTGATATCGCCTCATATGGCGTCTCTTTGGTTACCGAATAATCCGGTTTTTTGACAAACCGGGGAAGTTCCTGCTTTCCCAGGGCATATCCTCCGCCAGTGATGCTGAGAAGGATCTTCTCATCCGGCCGGAGAATGCCTGTACGCACAGCCTGGATCAGACCTGCGACACACACACCGGCAGCGGGATCAAGATCTATTCCTTCACATGAGGTGAAGAGTTTTTCTGCTTCCTGTGCAACGCTTGACGAAACACTGCCCATGATTCCGTTGGTTGCAACGAGGGTGTCAAACACCCCTCCGGCTATCCCATAGGGTGGAGTCCGGTTGGTGAGAACATCAGAATATACCTGCGTTATCGCATGAGCAGCATCCGGCATATCCTCATCCCTGATCTCCCGTCGTCTCTCCTGCCATGCCTTCACCATCGGTATGAACGGCTCGTTCTGGAAGAGGAGAAGACGGGGCATCCGGTTCCCAAACCGTCCGTCTGCAATAAGCCGGAGCGATGCTTCATACGCTGCAATACCCCCCGTGCCACTTCCAACCGCCTGAACATACCAGTCAGGAAGCGTTCCCATGGCAAGTGTTCCTGCCAGCATGACTGTTCCCATGCCATCCCTCCGTGCAACATTTTTTGCTCCCCCTTCAGGAAACACACCCGGGATCGTGCATATCATATTCCCCAGGCTGATGGCATCGGTATAATCACCGGAGATGGTAATGAGCATGACATGATCAGCCGGTGTGGTGGTAAAAATCCGGTCCTGTGCTGCATCGGGGACGACGATAATGACCGGCTGACCAGTCCGTGCTGAGACCTCGGCAAAGGCCCGGCCGGTATTGCCGGCAGATGAGACCTGAATGATTCCACGTGCCCGCTCAAAGAGCCGCTGTACCGTCGGATACGCCTCAAACTCCTTAAACGAACCACTGACCGCATATGCACCTTTTTCAGGCCAGTACCCGGAGAATACAATCCAGAGATCCGAAAGACCAAGTGCCTCTGCAAGACCTTTGCTTTTATAACAGACCGGCTCTGCCCGTGTCGGAAGAGAACCAGTAACCGGGAGCCAGTCTATGTATCGAAAGATCCCGGGACTATTACGGATCCTGATCTGACGGGCGGTATAGGAGGTTCTGATCAGTCCCTGGCATCCAAACGGACAGGTGAGCGTGTAGGAATCAGGAAAATTCCGTTGACATACCGGGCAGGTGAGGGTATAGCCGGTCATATCTGAAACTCACCCCTGATCAGCATATCTTTGATCCGTCTGCAAAGTATCTCTGCCCTTCTGCGGTCAGACTGGCGCAGGACGATCGGAACATCTGCCCCACCTACGGTGATAAAACCAAAGTTTCCCTCGTACGCTGAACCCTTGCAGATGTGGACACAGGTACCACAGACAAAACACCGCTGGTGATTGATCGTTTTATCGGCACGGATTGCATCAACCGGGCATGAAGATCGGACCATGCAGGGATCACATGACCGGCACCGTTGCGGGTGATGCATGATTCGTGTTGCAGTCCCGGTCCATACCTGGGAATATGAGGCAGTCCCGACCGGCTGGCGATCCTCGATATCCACAACCGGAAGGGCAATGTCAGCATCCCGGATCATAAGACGGGTGAGAACATCCTGATCAGAAACCGGCACGACGGTCCCGATACTGGTAATGCATTCAGGGCCTGCGGCAGTCAAAAACCCGCCGCAAAACCGTGTATCCATCCCCTGCATGTCTGCATGGACAGAGAGATTTGGCCGATCCGGCGAACTTCTGGTTCCGGTGCCGATAACACGGCCATGTGCCCCATTCAAAATAACCGGATCCCCGGAAGAGAGAAACCGAAGAGATGGATCGTTTTCCACCGGGTTGATCTCACCACACCCGGAGACCGTTGCCTGTGCAGCATTGCCGGAAAGAGGCAGGACAGAAAAGATCGTATCTGCCGGTTTACTGCTCCGGTTGATAATGGCAGAATAATTTTTAAAGGCACTTCTTGTCGTAAAAAGTCGGGCAAATGGAATGTCATCCAGCGTAACCTCAGCTTCATACTTTCTTTCGGATGAGGTGACCTCCACATGGATCTCTTTTCCAGCAATCAGATCATGAAAGAGGTGTCCTCCTCCATACCGGTTGTCTGCATGGGCGGTGCCAAATACCATAAGATCAACCAGCCCCAGTCGTTCGTTCGGACAGGGGCCTGGAATCGCCGGAACGCCCTGCAAAGAGACCGTATCAGCCCGTGAAAAGACACCAGGAGGTGCAACCGGGACTGAAAGAACCGCATATGTCCCGTACATGACCCCACAGGTCCCACAGGTCACCACATCAACATCAGAGATACAATCGCTTTCTGCGATCCTCTTCTTCAGTTCAGATGCCGTCAGAACGACTGCGGTCCCGTCTGCGAGAGCTGTACGAATCTCATCCAAAGACCTCATAGTAACCGGATATCCTCCACTCTGACCTGAAGACCCTCTCTGCGTGAGAATATCTGGTTCACAACACCGGTATGGGTCAGATTCATCATGCAGTAGGCAGGAAGAAACTTCATTCTCCTGCCAAATTCAGGTGATCTCCGGAAGCTCTCTGCCATCCCTTCAAACCCGATGATATGATAGGCTTGCAGATCCTTTACTGCTCTTCCCCGTGAGAAGAGGGGGCCGACAACATGGGTCACGAGAACCCCTGACACCGGGTTTGCAGATATCACACGCAGGACATGCTGAACCGGACAACCGGCACCCATAGGACGTCC
>NZ_DAONKG010000220.1:0-3820 GCF_035406105.1 Methanospirillum sp. | reverse complement strand
ACCAGGATCCGGGACAACTTCAGGGCGTATGTATCCGCCCTCTCTTCATATTATCCCCATATCCGGGTTCTCTATGCGGCAAAGGCGAATGGAAACCTGAATATTCTGAAGATACTTGCACAAGAGGGTGCAGGTGCAGATGTCTTCTCATCCGGAGAACTCCATATTGCCCTTCGTGCAGGGATGAAGCCGGAGCACCTGCTTTTTAACGGCTCTTCAAAGACTGTGGCTGATCACCGGCTTGCGGTGGAGAAGGGTGTGCGGGTATCACTTGACTCACGCGATGAACTCATGCAGCTTGACCGGATTGCAGGTGAAGCAGGAAAGATTGTTGAGGTATCCTTCAGGGTGAACCCTGCAATTGATGTGCCGACGCACCCCAAGATCGCAACCGGCCTTGCAACATCAAAGTTTGGTATTCCGGCAGCAGAGATAACCGATGCCTATGCGGCAGCCCTTGCCTGTTCAAATGTGGTTCCGGTTGGTATTCACTGTCATATCGGGTCACAGATCCTGGATGTGGAACCGTTTGCAAAGGAAGCACAGGTCATGATGGAGGTTGTGGAGGAGCTGGTCCGGATGGGGGTGAAATTTTCATTCATCGATCTTGGGGGTGGTCTGGGAGTGGCATATGATCATAACGGCCCTGATGCCCCCACCGTTGCCAGCTATGCCCGTGCCGTCATGCCGGTCTGTACCTCAGTTCTGATTCGTCTTGGTATCACCCCGGAGATCTGGATTGAGCCGGGGCGGTCCCTGGTCTGTGACTCATCCATCCTTCTCACCCAGGTAAACTCGGTCAAGATGGCACACAAGACCTTCGTGAACGTGGATGCTGGGTTTAACCTCCTCATCCGTCCGGCCATGTATGACGCGTATCATGAGGTGCTGGTAGCAAACCGTGCAGATGAGGAACCGGCTGGTACGTATACGATCACCGGGCCGATCTGTGAGACCGGGGATATCCTTGCTCATGATCGTGATCTTCCCGCGGTTGTTGCCGGGGACCTCATCGCCATCCTTGATGCAGGTGCCTACGGGTACTCAATGGCATCCCAGTATAATGGCCGGGGCCGGTGTGCAGAGGTGCTGGTCAGGAACGGGCAGGCAGACCTGATGCGAAGGGCCGAGACCATCGATGACCTGATGGCAACCCTCACAACACCTTCCTGGCTCAGGTAAACGGAGTGAACCGGTGGTCAGGTATCATTATGCCCTGGTAGACGACCTGGTCAGCAGGGAGGAGTTTGACCGGCTGATAGAGAAGAAAATAGCAGATTGTGGAAATCTTGCTGATGAGACCACGGCAGCACTCCTGGTAGTAAAGGATCTGGGACGATCCCATGTCAAGATTCGTGGTCTTCGGGGCAAGTCCTCCCTCTTCTGTTTTTATGCAAAGATAATCGCTTTCTCCGGTGTAAAAGAGTTTGATCGGTCAGACGGGGAGAAGGGACTGGTTGCTAGGCTGACGGTTGCTGACGAGACCGGGCAGGTTGATCTGGTCTTCTGGGACGAGCAGGCAGCGGCGCTTGAAGAGACCTTTGAGATAGGTGACGTGGTTGAGATCATCGGACGGCATGGAAAATCCATTCGGGAGATTCTGCCGCTGAATCTGCGCAAAACCTGTGTGGATATTGACTGTGTCATGGAGGTAAAAGAGCGGAAGGCTCCTTTCCGCACAGATCTGCATCTGCTCATCATCAGTCTTGCTGAGGTCAGGCCGTTTACCCGCCGGGACGGGAGCGGGGGGGAGATGGTAAGCGGTCTTGCCGGCGATGCAGACGGAACCGCCCGGTTTATCTGCTGGGAGCCGGCTCTGTTATCCGGGATATCCCCGGGGATGGCCGTTCTCGTGACCGGGGCCCTTTTAAAAGAGGGGGACTATGGAGGGCGGGAGATTGTATGCGATGAGGAGACGATCATCGTCCCGGCCGAGACAGCCCCTGATATACCAATAACCCCCCTTGCAAGCCTTGTCCCCGACCAGAGTTATACCGTCCGGGGAACAATCACCAGGATTCTCCCGGCAAAACCCTTTACCAAACGGGATGGAACGACCTCTTTTGTTCGGAATCTTCGTTTTTCAGATGGAAGTGCCGATGTTCCCCTTGTGCTCTGGGATGCAGATGCGAAACGGACCCTTTTTCCTGGTGAGTCGATCCTGCTCTATAATGCTTATGCAAAAAAAGGGAGGAACGGCGGGACTGAGGTCTCTCTAGGAAAAGGGGGAGCCCTGTTTATCATTCCGGATCAGGAAGAGCCGGTCACGATTGAGGGATGGATTCTGCATGTACCGGAAGGGACCATCCTTACCAGCCGGGAGGGTTCATGGCTGGTCGAGACCAGGCTGCCCCATGGTTCCCATGTCCGGATCACCGGCCGGGCAAGTGGGAAACGGGTCTTTTGCGAAAGTGAAGAGGAGGTAAAAGGAGACCGAGAAGGGTTGAAAAAAGAGATTTCAGACTTCATACGGTCTTTTTCATAAATGCTGTTTTCACTTTCACCCTGTTTCTTTTAGACTTAAATACCCCTCGTTGCCACCTGTATGATGAGGAAACTACTATGGCAACAGAAACATACAAGCTTGAGGACATTCCTGGTGTCGGACCAACCACTGCAGAAAAGCTCCGTGAAGCCGGGTATGAGTCAGTGGAGAAGATTGCTCAGGCGACTGCAACCGAACTCTATGATACTGCAGAGATTGGGGAAGCGACCGCCAGAAAGATGATCAAGTGGTGTACTTCCCGATTACATCCTGGTGCAGAAGAATCCACACCTGCTTCGTCCGCACAGAAGGAAGAAACGACAACTATGCCACAGCGGAGACTGGATATTGAGGATATTCCGGGTGTCGGCCCGGCAATTGCAGAAAAACTTCGAGATGCAGGATTTCTGACCATAGAGAGTATTGCAACATCACTTCCTGCAACGCTTGCAGAGGCTGCGGAACTGGGTGAGGCAACGGCAAAGAAGATGATCAAATGGTGCCGGGATCAGGCTGATATTGGCGGATTTAAGACCGGGACCGATGTCTTTGAGCAGCGACTCAAGGTCAAGAAACTGCGGACCCTTGTTCCGGAGGTTGACGAACTGCTTGGCGGAGGTTTTGAGACGCAGGCCATCACCGAGATGTACGGTGAGTTTGGTTCAGGAAAGTCCCAGATTGTCCACCAGATGGCGGTCAACGTGCAGCTTCCCGAGGAACTGGGCGGCCTGAACGGTTCGGTCATCTACGTGGACACGGAAAACACCTTCAGACCTGAGCGTATCGAGCAGATGGTAAAGGGTCTTGAGATTGAGGGTGCAGATCCCAAAGAATTCCTAAAGAACATCCACGTTGCCCGTGCACAGACTTCTGATCACCAGATGCTCCTTATCGAGACATCCCGTGAGCTGGCCGAGGAACTGAAAGCTGCAGGAAAACCTGTCAAACTTGTGATAGTGGACTCACTCACCGGCCTTTTCAGGTCAGAATATGCGGGCCGCGGGACTCTTGCCGAACGTCAGCAGAAGCTGAACCGGCACATGCATGACATCTTCAAACTCTGTGACGAGTATAATGCCATCGGTCTTGTGACAAACCAGGTCCAGTCCAATCCGGCAGTTTTCTTTGGTGACCCGACCAAACCTATCGGAGGAAATATTGTCGGCCATACCGCCACCTTCAGGGTATACCTGCGCAAGAGCAAGGGTGGAAAGCGTATTTTCCGGCTGGTAGACAGTCCGAACCTGCCGGAAGGAGAAGCAACATTCGTTGTGGAAGAAGGCGGTCTCCGGTCCTGCTGATCATAACGTATAGGAGTAATATCTGTGTTACGGG
>NZ_DAONKG010000219.1:0-3834 GCF_035406105.1 Methanospirillum sp. | reverse complement strand
GCCCCTTCCCCTGATCTATGATACCAAGCGCTTTTGCCTGCCCGGCACGGGTCATGATAGCAATCTCCTCAAAACTCAGTTCCCGGTCGATGGTTCCCAGGGATGTCCGGTCTGTGGTAAGCCGGTGGACCTGACCAAGTTCCTTCTCCCGGTACTCGTTTGACATCAAAAGGCCTATGATTTCAGGATATTTGACAAAAGGAGCACCGTTCGGGTTGTCGGTGGTAAGCATACACTGCCAGGGTTTTTTGATGAGAAGGGCAAGTTCAAGGCCTATGGCCCACATGATACTGTTTACAAGACTTTTTCTGCTGTAATAAACCGGTATGACTCCTGAACCGGTTTCCAGTTCCACATCATGATTACTCCATTTGTTATGATGGAGGGTATAGAGTCGGAATTCCATCGGACCGTCGGCGGTCATGGTCATGGTCCGCCCGAACATGACCTGACCCATGTCAATGACCACCTGTGGTTTTGTATTGACTGAGGCTGCTATTGTATCAGCTTCAGATCTGATGTCCCCCCAGGTACTTCCCCCATAGGAATGGAACTGGACATGGGTCAGGTAGAGCGTTTGACGGTGTGGATTAAGATCTGATGGAATATCCAGAGTTTGAAGCGTAGTCCGGTAATTCCCCGGCATTCCTAAGTTATTACAGTGCAGATGAACCGAATGGGGGAGGTGTAAAAATTCACATGCCCTGATTGATGTGTCAATAATCTCACGGGGTGTGATATCCCAGTTGGGAACCGGTTCGTCAATACTGGACAGATCATCACCAAATCCCCATGCCTCTGTTCCCCCTGGATTCGTCAGTTTAATGCCAAATCCCTTCACGGCAGACAGTGTCCACCCGATAACCGCAGCAGCCTGCCTGACATCTTTATCGCCAACTGCTTCAAAAAGACTCCAGTTCCCGTCAAACAGGGTATTTGCAAGCATATCCTGCATGGGGGTCGCAGCAAACTCTTCGTGGGTATGACGTGCCTCAAGTGGTGCCATCGCCCCCTCCAGGAGTGTTGTATACCCCATTCTGCTGTACCGGTAACTGTTTCCATAGGTCGTCGGGACGGTGTACCCGGATGTGGGATACATTGCTCCCCGTCGCGGTGTCCTCCCGGCCCGCATGTCTTCAGGACTCATGTACCTACCAAAGTTCACCTTGGTTCCACATACATGGGTATGAGAGTCAATTCCACCGGGCAGGGTGAGATGGCCGCCGGCATCAATCACCTCACAGTTGGATGAGACCGTGTCCACGATTCGTCCGTCCCGAATCGGAATGTCCATGATATCGCCGTGGATGCCTTGCAGGGGATCGAATACACAGGCATTTTTTATCAGAAGTTCAGGCATGGTCTTTCACTTCCCGAATCCGATCATATATCTGCTGCAGCAGTTCGGTGTCGGTCGGATACCCGGTCTCCAGGAATTTACGTGTTCTTATGGGAATACCGTCCATCCGGTATGCGGTACCTGCTGCATCGATGCCATTGACCGCAGAGGGGATCTGTAAAGTGCAGAGGTGAGTGGTTGCACTCGGGTAGGGATCAAACAGGATGGTCGGTATCTGTGCAAGATGTTCACAGCAGATCCGGGGGAAATGGGCACCCGGATCACTTGCCATAATGAGTGCTGCATCTGCTTCATTTCGTGCAAGGATGTCGACTGCGGTGGTTTCTCCGGGGTTGTAAAATGCGATTCCCCTGGAGTAATCCACCGCATAGGGATACCCGGTGATCCAGGTGAACACCTCGTTTGATCCATACACGTTCGAGTGCCCCCGCATCGGTGATATGGTCCATTTGGTATGACGGTTTAGTTCATCGACAAATTCGATAGCATTCCGGATATTTTTATACTTGCCACCAGTCATCGTGACTCCGACACCAAAGAACAGAGCACCAAATTTTGTCTGTTTGCACATTTCTGCAACCCTTATCAGCTGGGTCTTTGGAACACCTGCAACCAGGTCCGGAATAACGTCCTCTCTCCCCCTGATGATAGCCCGGAGGGCAGAAAGGACATGATAATCTCCACCCTGCTCAATCTGCACAAACTCCGTTGCTATTTCAGCGGTCGCGGTCTTTCTTACGTCGACAACGATAACCTTTCGTTCACGGAATGCATTATGAAGAAAGTAGGCATCCGCATAATTTGTATACCGGCTCAGGTGCCGGGGATGTGCTTCGATAGGATTGGAACCCCAGTATATGATCGTATCAGCCCGGTTCTTCACCTGTCCGAGTGTACAGCCCGGATGACCAACCTCCTGGATTGCAAGAATTGAAGGGCCGTGACAGACTGATGTGGTGCTGTCAACGACCCCGCCAATGAGTTCTGCAAGATGAGCACCGATTGCCTGTGTCTCTGTTGCACAACCGGACCAGCCGTACAGGAGGGGACGATCAGCTTCAGTAAGAATTCTGACAGTATATTCTATCGCCTCCTCGTAGGTAATATCAACCCACTCACCCTCTTTTCGCAGGATTGGATTTTTCAGTCTGGTTCCCGCATCGTCAAGGAACTTATGGGCCCCTAACGTACAGGCATTCTCTACCCCTGATATCTTCCCGTCAGTCATCTCGATCATGATATCGTCACAGAGACAACCGCAATAGGGGCAGACCACATGCCTGATCTTATCTTCCATACGGAACTCCTCCAAGGCGCTTCATGAGTTCTCCAACTGACGGGATTTTCTCTCCGGTTGGTTCGATGTCTGCTTCTGCACCCTTAAAATCTGGCATTCCCGTACTGTGCGTGCCTCCCCCGACAAGAAAATTTGCATAAGGTCCGAGGGGAAGAAATCCGCTTCCCCGTTTTATTGTTTCATCTGACTGAACGCGAAGGACGACCGATACCCCGGCGTTTGTCGCCTGTACCCGTTCCCCGTCATCAATACCGATCTCCATCATATCAACAGGGTTTAACCGGAGGGTTGAGGTCTCCCGGTAGTATTCAGGTGAATTTTTCCGGTCCACATGCGATCCCTGAATCACGGTTCGTCCGGTATTGATTCGGATCTTCATGTCTCCCCCGATATCTGCAATGGTTCAAGCACCCGTGCAATACGAATCGAACGGGTCGGGCACTGCTCTTCACATGTTTTGCACCCGGTGCATTTATCCTCGTGAAATACCGTATTTATTCCCTTATATACCCGCATAATGATCTCATCTGAGGTGCTTGTTCCCTTTGCTGCGAGTTGCGGGTCTATCTCCTTATTGACCGGACAGGCGACCGTGCAGCTTCCACATCCCATGCAGGTTACCGGATTGACCGTTATATGAAACTGGAACTGCATGTAGGTGCCATCCTGTGCATTTTTCGTATGAACCCGCCCTGCATCCAGCACGAGTTCGGGGCATATCTCAACGCACAGACCGCACCTGATACAATGCCCAGGATGGATGACCGGTTTCCATTCCCCCGGCTTCTCAGTCCTGATGACCTCAATCGCCCCTGGAGCAGGGCAGATCATCATGCATTGAAAACAATGGGTGCATTCCTTTCCGGTCAGATGGGGAAATTCCCTGAAATGTGGTGGAGTGACCAATGGGGCAGTTTTCGCAAAGAAAAATGTTTTAATCCACTCTGGTCGTGCCATATGCTGAATATATGAAAGGATGGATCTCATGGATTACCTCTCAGTACAGGCGATGCACGGGTCAGAGCTGATATATGCTGCCGTGACATCAGCAACCGATGTTACTCCGGGAATCATGTATCTGGCACATGCTTCGATATTCATAATCGACGGGGTCTGAATGGAAATTTCCTGAACCCTCCCATGCGTGTCAGACTTCACCCGGTAAGTCAGTTCTCCT
>NZ_DAONKG010000218.1:0-3860 GCF_035406105.1 Methanospirillum sp. | reverse complement strand
GAACCACATCAGCAATGACACCCGCAGAATCCGGCTGACCAAGGGTTGTGCATCCTGAGCCAGCCTGCACCAGGACACCGTCATGTGCCCCGTGAAATCCCCCTTCGGTCTTGATAATATCAGTTTTTCCGGTATATCCCCGTGCCAGGCGGATCGCAGCCATGGTGGCTTCAGAGCCGGTTGTCACAAACCGGACCATCTCAATGGATGGATGATCCTGAATAAGAATCCGTGCAAGATCAATCTCTGCAGGAGTTGGAGTTCCATAGAGCCAGCCATCCTGTGCTGCTGACAGTATCGCATCATGCACCTGCTTATTGGCATGACCCAGGATGAGCGGGCCGTATGCACAGCAGCAGTCGATCAGTTCTGCCCCGTCCGCAGTATAGATTCGGGACCCCGAACCCCGTATGGTATAGAATGGATAGGGCTGAATTGCCCGGACCGGACTTGAAACCCCGCCTGGCATCAGTTCCCGAGCCGTTGTATAATATTCCCTGCTTTTTTCACCGTGATTCATGAAGCCACCTGCATACATCTTCAGCAAAATACGTTATTATAAGGTCTGCACCTGCACGTTTCAGCGATATCAGGCTTTCCATGACAACCCGCCGTTCATCAAGCCATCCTTTCTCTGATGCAGCCTTTATCATAGAGTATTCCCCGGAGACCTGGTAGGCTGCAACCGGAAGCCCGAGTTGTCTGATATCCGTGATGATATCACCAAACCACCCGGCGGGTTTTACCATCAGAATATCTGCACCTTCTGCTGCATCCAGTTCCGACTCACGATATGCCTCCCGCCGATTTGAGACAGGAGCCTGGTATCCGGTCCGATCGCCGCAGGAAAACCCAGATCCTGCCGCTTCACGAAACGGGCCATAGAGCGAGGATGCAAATTTGGATGAATAAGACATGATAAGAACCTCCTGATGCCCGTAATCGTCCAACGCTTCCCGGATGGCAGAAACCATGCCATCAAGCATACACGACGGTGCGACAATATCAGCACCTGCCTCAGCCTGGGAGACCGCAATACGCTGCATCATCTCAAGGGAGGCGTCATTTACCAGGTCAAATCCATCGCAGCATTCACCGATATACCCGCAGTGACCGTGATCAGTATACTCACAGGCACAGAGATCTGTAATGATGACCATGTCAGGACAGGCCGTCTTCATGGCACGAACCACCTGCTGAATGATTCCGTCCGGTGCATGTGCCCCTGACGCGTCCGCATCCTTGACAGATGGAATACCAAAGAGAAGAACTGCACGAATTCCTGTATCCCTCAGCCTGGTACCCACGTCTCCTGCCATCCTGACCGGCCATCTGTACTGTCCGGGCATTGCCAGAATCGGAACAGGCTCATCTGCCTGTTCATCGAAAAAAAGCGGCGCTATCAGATCATCTGAACACAGATGCGTCTCGGTAAGCAGGGGGATTATCTTCCGCCTGCGTAATCTTCTCAATCGGACGTGCGGGAACATATCATCTCTCCTCGTGTTATGGCACCAACCAGGTTTTCAGCAATCTGCATCTCTCCCCGTTCGGCACAGGTCCGGATGGTAAGGGTTACATCGGTCAGAAGTTTCCTTGTCAGAACCCTGGTCAGGTCGTCAGTCACTTCCCGAAGCCGGTCATCGTACCCGGATAACCTGGACAGGGCCCGATCCCGCTCTCTGATTCGGATCTGTTCTGCCCAGCTATGCAGGGTTGCAAGGAGTTCATCTGCAGCCTTCCGGTTAAAGAGACGGATAAACTGGGTCAGTTCCTGGTCAAGAAATGCCCTGACCTTCATAGCCGCCTCCTTTCTGAATTGTGCCGTGTCATCATTGACTTTCCGAAGATCATCAATCGTATAGAGACATATCCCTGGTATCTTCCCGACCTCTTCCTCAACATCCCTAGGCTGGGCGATATCCACTATGATAAGCGGGCGTCTGGTGGTATCAAGTGGCCAGGATCTGCTATTCATGGCCTGTGAGACCTCCTCAGCCCTGATAACGGGATGGGGAGCAGCGGTGCAGCAGATGACAACATCAGAAAGGGTCAGATACCGGTAAAGGTCTGCCATAGGAACTGCGGTCCCATGTACCTTCTCAGCCAGCAGCCGGGCACGATCAAAGGTCCGGTTCGCCACATAGATTGCAGACAGGTGCTTTGCGGCAAGTGCCTGGGTAACGAGGACTCCCATCTCCCCACTCCCGAGCACCAGGATATGACGACCCTCAAGTGAACCGAGCCGCTCTTCGGCAAGCAAAACCGCGGCTGATCCGATTGATACCGCACCCCGGTTGATCCCGCTCATCCTTCTGGCTTCTGAACCGGCATGGATGGCCTTGTTAATACAGAGGGTGATCAGGGGATCGGCAACTGACTTCTCCTCTGAAAGGGTGAGCGCCTTTCGAAGCTGCCCAAGGATCTGATCCTCACCAATGACCATAGAGTCAAGACCTGCTGCGAGATCAAGAAGATGTGACAATGCCTCAGCATCCTTCCAGATCTGCCAGCCGGTCCTTCCTTCACCCTCCAGAAATGTGACAAGGAGATCCGCATTTCCGTGCACCATGACCTCAATCCGGTTACAGGTCTGAAGCAGGATAACTCCTTTGAACCATTCTCCTGCCCGCTCAAGGAATGCTTCCTCATCAGGAAACCGGACCGCTTCCATATCCGCTACCGAAGCCGTGTGATGGGATATCCCTGCAATGGTAAAGGGAGAAAAGAGCGCGTGAGTCATATGGCAAATCTCCGCTTAATATACTCTTTCGCATGTTCTATTCCGGTTGCGAGCGCCTTTCTCGTTTCAGGGTCACGAAGAGCAGAATATAGGACGGCATCATATGAATCAGTGCCTTGTCGGTCCCCCCGGTAGGTGTTTCGGATCCATTCCCCTAAGAGAATGAGATCATCAAGATCAGGGAATGAATGCTCAAGTCCCTCGCGAATGAGTCGTGAGATCGCCGGGACAGAGCCGATGGTGCTTACCGCAATGACATACCGGTCTCCGGAGATCTTCGCTGGAAGGACGACATCACCACGGGTTCCAGCCGCGATATTACACCAGATATTTTCGCGATTACATACGTTTTTGATCACAGAATTTAACTCTGAATCTGATGTTGCGGCGATAACAAGTGACGCATGCTGAATCATCTGCTGCAGGGTTTTTTGATCTCCTGTCAGATTACATACCTCCGTCCTGACCGGTATCTCATGAAAATCCTGATGAAAAGAACGACTATACACGACGACTTCAGCTTCATGAGCGAAATACCGGGCCTTTCTTGCCCCGACAACCCCTCCCCCGAAGATGATTACTTTCTTGCCGGTAAAGTCAATCATCAGAGGGATCATTCGTATGAGGTTTGCAGGTAGAAAATATCAATCTGTCCAATGAATCTGATCATTATTCATACGGATCGATGGAGAGTAAAATCGAAGTTTTTATTATCTCTCAAAGCTGACGATATAGAGCACCTGCGTTGATAGTGTAGTGGTTATCACTAGGCGTTGCCAACGCCTAAACCCGGGTTCGAATCCCGGTCAGCGCATTCATACCGTATACCGTCCCCTTTTTTGTAAGTTCGTATCTTTGTGGTTTTTAATAAAGCGTTTTTTCGCAATTGGAGCAAGATTCCGGGTTACTTTTTTGCTGACGTGGATTTTGGGTATATAAGAGAAATCTCCAGTAGATTCTCATGAGGCTTGTACCTGGGCACCCCCATTCCCATGTTTATAAATGATCTCGATTTTTCTTGTCTTCGGGTCGTCGAATTTCCGTCGCAGCATACAAACCCCTCCCTTCACGAGGTTGGCAGAAGTAATTCCGGGCAGGGGGTTGCAAGGGGAGAGGG
>NZ_DAONKG010000217.1:0-3905 GCF_035406105.1 Methanospirillum sp. | reverse complement strand
TGGGACCGTTGCGTACTGACAACCTTCATAGTCCCATTTAGATTTGCTGAAAGTACTTAAACAATTGTTCATGAAATAAGTACCACGAACGGTTTTGCAGGTGTCTATACTATAATGAATCGGGTGAAAGAACCATCGGAGATAGAAGATCAACCAGATACTCCGGAAACTACCAAAGTATGGGACGTTCCGGGTATTGTATCACTAGATGCATTTGAAGAGGAGATCGATGCGCCTGCAGCAGTTACACAGCCTGCAGAAGCATCCTCCCAGGATGAATCGCATACACCAGTGGATGATGGCTCATCACGCTCAGTTGCTGTACCGGAAAAACTGATTGACCAGGTCATCGGGCAGGATCATGCAGTAGAGGTTATTCGAAAAGCTGCAATCCAGCGCAGACATGTCATGATGATCGGAACACCGGGCACAGGGAAATCCATGCTGGCAAAAGCAATGGCTGAGCTGCTCCCGAAAGAAGAGATGCAGGATATTCTTGCATATCCAAACTCTGATGATCAGAATGAACCTATCATCAGAACGGTCAAATCTGGTCGTGGAAAAGAGATTGTTGCTGCCCATAAGGCTGAGGCGAGAAAAAAGATCCAATTCCGAAACACCCTGATCATGATCCTCATGATCGGTATCATCGGGTATGCATTCATCACGTACCAGTGGCTTATGGGGATCATTGCCGCAGCCTTTATCTTTATGGCACTCCGGTATGCGACCCCGCGGGAAGAACAGATGGTCCCGAAACTACTGGTTTCAAACGATAAAACCACGACAGCACCTTTTGTTGACGCAACCGGATCCCATGCCGGAGCACTTCTTGGTGATGTCCGTCATGATCCGTTCCAGTCCGGAGGACTTGAGACGCCGGCACATGACCGGGTAGAGGCTGGAGCTATTCACCGGGCACATAAAGGAGTTCTCTTTATTGATGAGATCAATACACTCGGTCTTCCATCACAGCAAAGTCTCCTGACTGCAATGCAGGAGGGTCAGTTTGCCATCACCGGACAGAGTGAGCGGTCATCAGGTGCTATGGTCAGGACCGAGCCGGTTCCCTGTGATTTTGTCATGGTAGCTGCTGGAAACCTTGATGCTATTGAAGGGATGCACCCAGCCCTCCGATCCCGTATCAGGGGAAACGGATATGAGATTTATATGGAAGATACCATGCCTGATACGCCGGAGAATCGTGAGAAATTTATCCGGTTCATCGCACAGGAGATCAAGAATGACGGCATGATCCCCCATTTTGACCGGTCTGCGATTGATGAAGTCATCCATGAAGCAAAACGACGGTCAAACCGCAAAGGATACCTGACCCTGAAATTACGAGACATGGGCGGTCTTATCAGGGTAGCAGGGGATCTCGCACGCCAGGAGGGGGCTGAGCTCACCACCCGCCGGCATGTATTGGAGGCAAAGAAGACAGCCCGATCCATCGAGGATCAGATATCAGCCCAGATGATTCGCAGAACCCGTGAGTATGAACTGACCGTGGTTGAAGGAACCGAAATCGGACGGGTGAACGGACTTGCCGTGATGGGAAGTGATGCCGGATCCGTGCTTCCGATTATGGCTGCAATCACCCCTGCACAGGGAGATGGAGGAAATATCATTGCAACCGGTCTTCTTAAGGAGATTGCCCAGGAATCCATCAAAAATGTCGGGGCCATACTGAAGCGGTTTACCGGGAAGGATATCAGAAACATCGATATCCATATTCAGTTCATCGGTACCTATCAGGGTGTCGAGGGTGATTCTGCATCCATTACCGTCGCAACTGCCGCGATAAGTGCACTTGAATCTATCCCGGTCAGACAGGATATTGCCATGACCGGATCGCTCTCGGTGAGGGGTGATGTCCTCCCGGTGGGCGGGGTCACATACAAGATAGAGGCAGCAGCACGGGCTGGAATCAGGAAAGTTCTCATACCAAAGGCAAATCTTGGGGATGTTCTCATTGAAGACGAATTTGTATCAGCCATAGAGATAATCCCGGTCGAAAAGATCGATGAAGTGCTTAAGATTGCACTTGTACCTGACAATAAGGAACTCTTCCTTGACAAACTCAAGACAATTGCCTGGTCCACCACACGTTCAATCCTTGGGACCGATATTCCTGCACCCCGGACGGTTGTCTGATGTCTGTTCCATACCGATATTACGACGTCCGCAGGGTGAGCGGAGAGGTTACCCAGATCGATGTGGATAATGGAAGAGTAGAGCAGGCTGGCTCCTCCTTTTTTGATAAAGCAGTCATCAGGGTTCTTGGGGATAAAGGATGGGGAGTTTTATCAGTTTCAGGAGAAGATGCAGAATTTGAGCAGATTCCGGATTCTTTCCTGAACGAAGCATATAATGCATCAATGGTTACCACGATTCATATTCCGATACAAAAAACACCCACAACCCTTCATCCTGTTCCTGCCATGAAAGAAAACCCGGCAGATGTCAGTCTTGATGAGAAAGTATCCATTCTGCTCGATATGTATAAAGCCACCGAAGGGCCTGATATTGTCAGCCGGAGGATAAATTATATTGAAAAAGATGAAACAGTCTTTTTTTCAGACTGTTTTGGTCATTCATACACCTATCACCTCTGCAGATGCGGATTTTCAGTCCTTGCCGTTGCATCCAGGGGCGGAATTGTTCAGATGGGATATGAACGGGATCATACCATATCAGGTTTAAATATCAGACATCGTCAGGATCTTGCACAGGACGCGGCAGACCGGGCACGAAAACTCCTTGATGCAAAACCGGCAAAAGGAGGAATCATGCGGGCAGTGCTGGATCCCGAGCTTGCAGGAGTGTTTGCCCATGAAGCAGTCGGTCATGCGTCTGAGGGTGACCTTATAAAAGAAGGAAGCTCTATCCTGAAAGGGAAGATCAACGAGAGAATAGGATCCCCGCTTCTGACAATAGTTGATGATCCCTCACAACCGGAGTTTGGATTTTGTCCGGTCGATGATGAAGGGAGTGAAACGAAACGGACTGAGATCATCCGGAACGGAATCTTAAAAGCATACCTGCATTCCAAAGAGACACTTGCATCAGTTGGAAACGGAGATGCTGGTCACTGCCGAGGAATGCCGGGTGTTGAACCGATTGTCAGGATGAGTAACACCTTTATTGAAAACGGAGACTCTTCCTATGATGAGATAATTTCTGAATGTAAATCAGGAATACTCTTAAAAGGATCAAGGGGGGGTCAGGTTGATCCTGGACGTGGCATGTTTCAGTTTAATGCTGAATATGGGTTTTTAATAGAGAACGGCGAGTTAACCACAATGGTCAGAGATGTCTCATTATCCGGAGAGATCTTACAGACCCTTCATACTATCTCCTTAATCGGGAACGATTTGGCTCTGCATCCTGGATATTGTGGAAAAGGAGGGCAGACTGTACCTGTCACTGACGGATCACCTCATCTTATGCTTGAAAAAGCAGTTGTCGGGGGGTGTGAGATTGATTGATGACATCCTGCGGGCTGCTGCGCACGTTGCAGATGAGGCCGAGATATTCTGTGCACGGACCGAATCTATAGCAGCGGAACTGAAACAGGATCGGATTGCAATCGGAAGTAAACTCAAAGGATCAGGCATTATTATCCGAATTATTAAAGACGGAAAGATAGGAGTATCATGCACTGATAATCCAGGGACCTGGAAGACATGTCTTGATGCTGCTTGTGCGAGTGCTAGGTTTGCAGATCCTGTCCCCTGGAAAGGTCTTCCATTCCCAGAAATGATTGATCAAAAACCACTTGCTTTTGATAGTCGTATCTCTCCAGACCCGGTCCTAGTCACAGATCTCATCAGAAGACTCAAGGCCGGTTCAGAAACATATGACGCATACATAACCTCAGGGTCTGCTTCAGTTGCCATATC
>NZ_DAONKG010000216.1:0-3949 GCF_035406105.1 Methanospirillum sp. | reverse complement strand
TTGGAGCAAATGATTCTGTGAGAGCGCCAAGCAAACAACAGTTTATGGAATGCTATAGAAAGATTATAAACACCATAAAACACAGTGCAACAAACCATATAATACTTGAAACCACACCAACCCTTGATCAGCAATGGCATAGTCAGAAAAATAATCCATCAGCCATTTTTTATGGTGGGCTCGAGAATTATCTTGAATTTTTCAGCCACTCATTTATAAGGGAAACAGCAAAACTTGAGGATCTGATTCCAAAGAGTGTTCCTGTCGAGTCTGCCGCAATGGTCGTTGGTGGTGGAGTTGCCGGTATGCAGGCAGCCCTTGATCTTGCCAGTGCAGGAATCAAGACCTATCTGATTGAGCGGACTCCGACCATCGGTGGCCGTATGTCCCAGCTTGATAAGACGTTCCCAACCCTTGACTGTTCCCAGTGTATTCTTACACCAAAGATGGTGGATGTCGGCCGTCATCCGAATATCGAACTCATGACCTACACCGAAGTCGAGAAGGTTGAAGGATATATTGGTAATTTTGATGTAACCCTCCGCAAGAAAGCCCGTGGTGTTCTGACTCCAAAGGAAGCAACGGCAAAGGGTATCGTCGGTGGTGGTTGTAACGGGTGTGGAGACTGTGCAGGAGTCTGTCC
The DNA here is from genome assembly GCF_035406105.1 of Methanospirillum sp. GTDB lineage: Archaea > Halobacteriota > Methanomicrobia > Methanomicrobiales > Methanospirillaceae > Methanospirillum. Next base: position 3,306 of record NZ_DAONKG010000216.1, on the reverse strand, counting down.
AGTTATCAAGCCAAACCCGTTCGAGATGGGAATGGCTCCACGAAAGGCTATTTACATCTACCATGCACAGGTTATGCCTCTTATCTACACCGTCGACTTTGATTCCTGTGTCAAGTGCGGTCTGTGTGTAGAAGCCTGTGGTGAAAAGAAGGCAATTGATCTAGAGATGCAGGACGAATTTATCACGGTAAAGGTAGGAACCGCAGTTCTTGCAACCGGATACGAACTCTTCCCAATCGAAAACAAGAGAGAATGGGGATACAAGCAGTTTGACAACGTCATTAATGCCCTTGAGTTCGAGCGTCTGATTTGTGCATCCGGTCCGACCGGTGGTCACCTGGTCCGTCCAAGTGACGGTAAGACCCCAATGAAGGTTGGATTTGTGCTGTGTGCAGGATCCAGAGATAATACCGGAATTGGAAAGCCATATTGTTCCAGATTCTGTTGTATGTACTCACTCAAGCATGCCCATCAGATCATGGAAAAGATTCCGGGTGCCGTTGCATACCTCTTCTACATGGATATCCGGTCCTTTGGTAAGATGTATGAAGAGTTCTACTACCGTATCCAGAACGAAGGTGCCAAGTTCATCCGTGGACGTGTCGCCAATGTGCTTGAGGATAAGGAGACAAAGAACCTGCATGTCTTTACTGAAGATACCCTGCTTGGCCGTCCGGTTGATGTGGAAGTCGACCTGCTTGTCCTTGCAGCAGCAGTTCAGCCAAATGAAGGTGCAAACGAACTTCGGAAGAAGTTTGGAGTGTCTGCATCCCAGGACGGCTGGATGCTTGAAGCTCACCCGAAATTAAACCCCTGTGGAACTACTACTGCAGGAGTGTTCCTCGCCGGTGTCTGTCAGGGTCCAAAAGATATTCCAGATACGGTAGCACAGGCAGAAGGAGCAGCATCAGCAGCATCTATCCCAATTCATATGGGTGAGGTCGAGCTTGAGCCATACTTTGCTATCTGTATTGATGAGCTGTGTGCCGGTTGTGGTATGTGTGTGAATCTCTGCCCGTACTCTGCACTCTCGCTTGGTGAGAAGAACGGCAGAACCGTCATGGTTGTTACGGAAGCCAAGTGTAAAGGCTGTGGTACTTGTGGTGGATTCTGTCCGGGTGGAGCAATCAAGATGCAGCACTTTACCACACCACAGATCGCAGCGCAGATTGATGCATTCTTTGCAGGAGGAGAACAGTAATGGCAGACGAATGGAAACCACAGATTCTTGCTATCATCTGTAACTGGTGTTCCTACGCCGGTGCTGACCTTGCCGGTGGTGCACGTATCCAGTACCCACCAACAGTGCGGGCAATCCGTGTCATGTGTACCGGCCGTGTTGACATGCTCTTCATCCTTAAGGCATTTGCTGAGGGAGCGGACGGAGTCCTCGTCTCCGGATGTCACTTTGGTGACTGTCACTACCTTGAAGGTAACTACAAGGCCGCAAAGCGTATGTTCATGATCAAGTCCCTGCTCAGAAATATCGGTCTTGATGACAAACGTTTCCGTATGACCTTTGTATCAGCATCCGAGGGTGCAAAGTGGGGTATGGTCATGGAAGATGTCACCAACACCATCAAGGAACTTGGTCCCAGCCCGATCAAAGAATTCAAAAAATAAATATTTTTTTCGTATTCACATATCTGATTATCTAATATACGGATAATTCACGTACAGCCATCACCGTACCGGATACGAAATGAAATCCCGGACCGGGAAATACGTGTTCTCTCTATTCTATATCTTCCGGTCAGACGGACATATTCCTCATTTGCGTCAAGAACCTATCCCTGCATGTTCAGGACAACACACCTGGTTCCCGTCGTTTCAATAAGACTCCGATATCGCTCTTCGCTTTTTTTCAGTCTTTTCTCTTATTCTTTTTGGGAGGTAATGTCAATTCCGACGCCAACAAAAAATCGAGATTTTCTGCTGAATCAAAAATCGGTCTGCCCCTTCAATCAACCAAAAAGATCGTACCTCTCCATAATTTGAAGGTTTTTATCAATACAACACCTTTCAGGATGACCGATACGCCAATAATAACATAGATGAAATGATATGTATGGAATATCCATCCTCATTTCTGGATGCTGATCCATTCTCCCAAGAACTGGGAATAAAACTGGAGTCGGTATCAAAAAATTCAGCAACTCTTTCGTTATTAATTTCAAAAAAACACCTGAACAGTCATGGTACCGTACATGGCGGGGTGATCTATACCCTTGCTGATGCTGCATTTGCTGTTGCAAGCAATGCTGACGGGACCCCGTCAGTTGCAATCAATACCTCAATAACATATATGAAAGCGGTGAAATCCGGGAAACTTATCGCAAAGGTACATGAATTTTCAAAAAATCATGCATTAGGATCATACATCGTTGAGATATTTGATCATGATGGAGAAAAGATTGCAGTATTTCAGGGATTGGCCTACCGGAAAAGAAAATAAACGAGATTATCGTATTTCCATCTGTTTTTATTATTTCTCTAAATTCTTTTTAAAATAAAAAAATCAGGAGGTAACGGACTTTTCATCAAAGTCATTTCCCTTGTCCCGGACTGCCAGTGAAACCAGGATCGTTACCAGGAAACCAAACGGAATCGATACGATACCCGGATTTTCAAGCGGGAATAGTGCAGATGTACCCATGACCGTCGGGCTTATCAGGATCAGTCCGACCGATACACTAATACCAGTTACAATCCCTGCTATGATCCCTCGTTCGGTGCTCTTTTTCCAAAAGAGCGTGCAGATAAGGGCCGGGATATTCGCACTTGCCGCGATTGCAAATGCCAGCCCGACCATGAATGCCACGTTCTGACCCTTGGAAACAATCCCCAGGACGATTGCGATCACACCAACCGTTATTGCTGTTATTTTCGATATCATGAGCGCCTTTGCCTCGTCTGAACGTTTTCCCATCACCTCAGAATAGATATCATGGGCGATTGCTCCCGCAGCGGCTATGATCAGCCCTGATACCGTTCCCAGGATAGTTGCAAATGCAATTGACGCTATGATTGCAAAGAACCACTCACCACCAATAAACTCTGCAAGGAGCGGAGCCGAGAGGTTTGAGTTCTTTGGATCAACCGTCATGAAATAATTCGCTCCAAGACCCAGGAACAAGGTCAGCACATAGAATGCCCCGATGGATATGATCGCCACGACTGTTGATCGCCGTGCATCTGCAGGAGTCGGTACGGTAAAGTACCGTATGAGAATGTGGGGCAGTGCTGCAGTTCCCAGGATCAGCCCAAGCGCCAGGGATGCAAAGTCAATCGGGTTTTTAAATTTCA
>NZ_DAONKG010000215.1:0-3956 GCF_035406105.1 Methanospirillum sp. | reverse complement strand
TACTTTCAGCAAATCTAAATGGGACTATGAAGGTTGTCAGTACGCAACGGTCCCAGGTTCTTGCCGGCCGGCTCGCAACTGCATTGAATATTCCGGTAATTGATACCAGATGGCAGAAATTTCCAGATGGGGAGATCTATGTGCGTGCAGAGCAGCCCGCGGAAAAGGTGGTTATTTGTGGGAGCATCCTGACCAGTGATGACCTGGTTGAGATACTCCTTTTAAAGGATATATATTCAGAGTCCGATATCACTCTTGTCATACCGTACATGGGATATGCCAGGCAGGATAAACAGTTCAATCCTGGCGAACCGTTGTCAGCCAGAGCGATAGCCCGGATACTTGGAGCTGATGTATCACGGGTTTATACGGTAAATATTCATGAAAAGTCTGTCCTGAATCATTTCCACACCGAGGCAGCTGATGTTACCCTTTCATCACCGGCAGCAGAATATATTAAAACCCTGTCCCTGGATGAGCCACTCATCCTGAGTCCTGATGAAGGAGCTCTGCATCTGGCAGAAGATGTTGCTGGTTATGGAAAATGGGAGTCTGATTATCTGCAAAAGACCAGGCTATCCGGAGATAAGGTTCGGATTGAACCAAAATCAGTTCAGGTATCCGGTCGGGATGTCGTCATACTAGATGATATCATCTCAACCGGGGGAACACAGGCCACTGCTGCGTCCATGCTGTACGAACAGGGTGCCCGGTCAATTCACACGGTTGGTATTCACGGGGTTCTGGCATCCGGGGCATATACCCGACTGACAAGTGCAGGAATTGCATCCATATCCTGTAGTGATACCATTGAACGTGCCTGTAGCACCTATTCTGCAGCACCAGTCCTTGCTGAATATCTATGATATCAGGTAGGTCTGATGATACCTGATCTACCGGTTTTTATTCTTGATACCTCAGCCTTTTTTATTACATTCCCTGTTCATGGGAAAATGATGACAACCCCCGGTGTAATTCATGAACTACAAGATCTGAAAGGGAAGGCGAGACTGGAGGTATTACAATCAGAAGGTTTGATTATTTCAGAGCCAGACCAGCAGTCGATCAATATGATTCAAATGGCAGCAGATCAGTCCGGGGACCGGACGGTTCTCTCTCCAGTTGATATTGAAATTCTTGCACTTGCTTATGAGGTCCGGGGAATTATCTGCTCGGATGATTTTGCCCTTCAGAATACTGCACAGTATTTAAGTATTCCGGTCAATGCCCTTCTCCAGAGAAAAGCAGAGAAAAAACAGTGGAAATTACGATGCCGGGGTTGTGGTAAGTATTATGAAACCATGCCACCTGATTCGGTGTGTCCGGTATGCGGTCTTGAAGTAAAAAGAAAAAATAAATAGATTGACGAAAATGTCTGTTCAGATGACTACTCTGGATGAGTTGATACAAAAAGCACGTCACCTGCGAAGTGAAGGACACAGCCCTGGTCAGATAGCCGATGAATTGTCCCTCTCCATGGAGACGGTAACGTGGCTTTTAACACAGGAAAAAGGAGTGGCAACCCCGAAGGATATTCATATTGACTGGACAGTCGTGTCTGGCGAGTCGCAACTTCTTGAGGAAAGTGCCCAGATGCTCCTTTCACGTCTGCACCTGAAACATCCTGAAGGACCGGTTCCTCAGGTATATGTCGGTATCGCCATATCCGGCATTCCCTTGGCGACGCTCATGGCAGTATCTGAAGGTGTCAGGATTGGTATTTATCATCCTGCAAAACAGGCCGGCGGAGAGGACCCCGTCGGTTCCATGAGCAGTAATTTTGATATCCATGCCGGAGAACGGATCGTCATCGTGGATGATGTGATAACCTCCGGAAAAACCCTTCAGGAAGTGATCAGTTATATTAAACGACATGGTGCTCTTCCTGTTGCGTGTTGTGTTCTCTTCGATAAGCGCGGCATTCGTGACATTGACGGTGTTCCGGTCTATAGTCTGTTTAAGGTCTCCCGAATAGATTAACCGGCACATCTGACAGATACTGACTCACAATTTTTATATAGAACTTTAAATCCACCTGTAATGAAACGGAGGATATTCCATGCTTGTTCAACAACCGGTAATCATTCTGAAACAGAATGTCGAGCGTACACAGGGATATGAAGCCCAGCGCTCCAATATAGCCGCAGCAAAAGCACTTGCTGAGGCGGTTCGGTCGACTCTGGGTCCACGAGGAATGGATAAGATGCTCATTGATGGGACGGGGGATGTTACGATCACCAATGACGGGATCACGATTCTTGATGAGATATCTGTCCAGCACCCCGGTGCCAAGATGGTCATTGAAGTGTCCCGGACACAGGATGAGGAAGTTGGTGACGGGACAACAACCGCTGTTATTCTTGTCGGTGCATTGATGGAACAGGCAGAAACCCTGCTTAATAAGAAGATCCACCCGACAGTCATCTGTCGTGGATACAGGATGGGAATGCAGAAAGCCCTTGAAATTCTGCAGTCAATGGCATCACCGACTGATCCGTATAATAAAGATGTTATGAAAAAGATCGTCCAGACTGCCATTACCGGTAAATCAATCGAGGATGTCAAGGATAAAATCAGTGAGATCTCAGTTGAAGCGGTAATGAAGGTCGCAAACACGGATGGAAACAAGGTCACGGTCAATGAAGATGACGTTAAGATAAAAAAACACACCGGGGGCACGATGGATGATGCAGAACTGATTATGGGCTGTGTCATTGATAAGACCCGTGTGAACCAGGAGATGCCACGACGCGTTACCAATGCAAAGGTTGCCCTTGTTCAGAAGGAACTTGAGATCAAAAAGACTGAGGTCAAATCCAAGATTAAAATCTCAAGCACTGAACAGATTGAAGCATTTGCAGAACAGGAACGTGCTGCCTTAAAAGAGATGGCAGATGCAGTAGCAGCATCAGGGGCCAATGTCCTCCTCTGTCAGAAAGGAATTGCAGATGCAGCCCAATTTTATCTTGCAAAGGCAGGAATTCTTGCCGTGGAAGATGTTCCTGAAGCTGATATGAAGTTTGCAGCCCGTGCTCTTGGGGCAAATATTGTAACCAAGGCTGAGGACCTCAAAAAGAGTGATCTTGGTATCGCCGAGCAGGCAGAACAACTTGAAGATGCCGACATGATAGTCATTTCAGGCGCAAAGAATCCCAAGACGGTAACCATTCTTCTTCGTGGATCCACCTATTACCTGGTTGATGAGCTTGAGCGTGCTGTTGTCGACGCAACCCGTGTTGTGATGGATGCAATGGAAGACGGGTTGTTTGTGCCAGGTGGTGGCGCTGTTGAGAGCGAACTTGCAGTACGCCTTCGTGACTATGCAGTAAAAGTCGGCGGTCGTGAACAGATTGCCATTGAGGCATACGCTGATGCATTCTGTGCCATACCGATCACCCTTGCAGAAAACTCTGGTTATAACCCTATTGATAAATTGGTCGAATTAAAGAAGGCACATGCAGAGGGCAATAAGAATTTTGGACTCAATGTATATACCGGAAAACTCGTGGATATGCAAAAAGAGGGAGTTATCGAACCAATCAGATGTAAGAGGCAGGCAATTCAGAGTTCTGAAGAGGCTGTTGAGATGCTGCTTCGTGTTGATGACATGATGATATCCCAGTCTGCAAAAAATACCCCGCCTGAACCAATGGAATAACTCTTTTTTATTTTTCCAGATATTTCTCGGAGTCTGAAAGCCTGTTCATCTGTTTTTTCTGATTTTTTTGTTCTATCACTTCAAATCCCCGTATCATAAAATTGATCTTTGCTGCCTCCCGCTCCAGTCGTTCATCATCTTCCTCAAGTTTCTTCAGCACTTTTTCAAGCATCTCGATTACTTCCGGGGATGTTTTTGTCCGGGTTCCTTTGAGTATATCAAACACATCATCAAGGTACATACCAGATGCTCTGGAGATTGATACCGCAGAAAAGCCTCGAAGACGTGCAAGTAAATC
>NZ_DAONKG010000214.1:0-4058 GCF_035406105.1 Methanospirillum sp. | reverse complement strand
AGATTGTTCGTCGGGGGAGAGCCCGCTTTCAAGAATCACGATGGTGCCTTCACGCACATTATCAAGGATAAGGCGGATCTTCTCCATTGAAGGCATCTGTGCGAGCCGTTCTTCTGATATGAGATCTATTCGTACACCCTGCATATATCTCACCTGAAATGCCGGACCATCTCTTCATAGAGATGTTCTATCTGGGTTCCATCAAGGCACGAGATCGGCACAACCGGATGCTGGGGAAAGGCGGTTCGAATCCGTTGGGGTGCCGCATCAGGAAGGTCAATCTTGTTTGCCGCTATGATCACCGGAAGTTTTCTGCTCTCAATAATTCCGATCATCATGATGTTGACCTGTGCAAACGGGTCAAGGGTTGCGTCAATCATGTAAATAACTCCGTCAATATCCTCCCTGAGCCAGTGCATGGCCTCAGCCACCCCCTCGGTTGCTTCGCGTGCCCGGATGATGGCATCCTCCCGATCGATGCCATACTCGATAAACTCCTTGTAATCAACCCTGGTGGTAACACCTGGTGTATCGACGATATCAATGGTTATGGACCGACCATTGGAACCGGTGATGGTGATATTTCCGGTCCTGACCGCCCGCCTCGTCTCATGGGGCACCTCACTGGTTGTTCCTGATATGGTACCTGACCAGTCTTTTGCAATCCGGTTTGCAAGTGTGGTCTTTCCTGCGTTTGGAGGGCCATAAATCCCGATGCGGGCAGTTTTGGTTTGAAAAAGGTTTGATAGGATCCGCGAGAGTGTCTGGCTAATTCCCATTGTAGTTACGTCCCGGGGCTGTTATTTCAAAAACAGGCCAATGAAAAGCCTGCCTGTCTACATGGTTATGATCAGGGAGTATTATTATTGTTGTCATCCCACCTGTCTCGGATCTGTAAATATCTGTATGACCGGTCACCGGAGCGATGGATTAATACCCGATCCCGATAAGTATCAGAGCAATGCATCTGCCCGGGAAACCGAGAGGTGACAGTAATGAGCTATAACAGTGACTCGATCCAGCTCGAGACCAAGGTCCCAGTGCGGGAAATAATGCGAACGAACCCCAAGACTATTGATTATCATGCAACGGTAGCGCACGCAGCACGCAAAATGTGCAGCAAGGACCCTTCCGGCAGTTGCATTGTTTTAAAAGATGGCGTTGCCGTGGGGATAGTTACCGAGCAGGATATTAACTGCAAGGTTGTCGCCCGGGATCTCCGCCCGAGTGAAGTTCATGTCAGTGAGATCATGACTTCACCCCTGATCACAATTGGTACAGATAAGACCGTTGAGGATGCAGCTCACCTGATGATCAAAAACCGGGTCAGAAGACTTCCGATTATCAATGAGAAAGGGGTCGTGATCGGCATTGTGAGCGTCCGGGACATCGTTGCAGTCAGTACCGAGATCAATGAACTGATGGGCGAGCTTGTGGTTATTAACCGGGCCGATGAATTCAGTTCAGGGATGTGCAGCAGATGCGGACAGATGTCTGATGATCTGACCAGCATTGACGGATCACTCGTCTGTTCACACTGCATGGAAGACGACCGGTTGTAGAGTGCAGCAGCACCAGGGATGCAGGCCTCTGTGGATCATCCGGTCTGCATGGCATTCCCTCCGGATCATATACCGGCATATCCCAAAATAATCCGGTATCTGAAATTCCAGGCGTTATGAGTCTGGAGGTATAAATTTTTGACCGAATTCCTGATATCCGCCGGTCTGGTATCGGTATGACCAGCGGAATCCGGATATATTCACCGTGTAACTTTATGGCTGGTATCTCATGAATTCACATCATGACCACGAGAACAGGACTGTTCTCTCGATTGCAACATCGAAGGTGATCTCAGCCCCGCCCACCATGCGGATCTTCGGGGCAATAGAGACCCTTACCCAGTGGGGATTTCGAAGATTACCCATCGTCGATCCGGGTACTCACCGGCTGAAGGGGATTATCACTGCACGGGATGTCATAGATTTTCTCGGCGGTGGTGAACTCTTCAACCTTATCAATGTCAAACATGATGGGAATTTTCTTGCGGCAATCAATGAAAGTGTCAGCAAGATCATGAAAACCGATGTCAGGACACTTCCTCCTGATGCTACCCTGACCGAGGCCTTAGATATCATTCTTCGCGACCGTATCGGAGGTATCCCGATTGTTGATGAAGAGGGAGTACTCAACGGCATTCTGACCGAGCGGGATGTGCTCAAGATCTTATGCCGGTCACATGCTGCTATTCCAGTTGAGAGTGTCATGACCCGTTCCCTCCTGGTTCAGCAGCCGGACTGCCCTCTCTCGATGGTTACCAAAGTAATGACAGAACACCAGTTCAGGCGTCTTCCCATTGTGAAGAATGATGTGTTGTTCGGGATAATCACGGCAACAGACATCGTTCGTTATATCGGAACCGGCAGGGTCTTTGAGAAGCTGGTTACCGGCGATGTGGCTGTAGTCATGAACATCCCGGTCCGGGATCTGCTGAGTGGAAACCTGTTCACCACCGATCCTGATGCAACCGTAACCGATGCAGCACGTGCCATGATGGCAAAGAAGGTAGGTGCCCTGCCTGTGATCGATCAGAGCAGACTGGTAGGTCTTGTAACAGAATTCGACCTGGTCAGAGCATTTTCATCAATAAAATAACTGGAGATACGCGATGCTTGTTTCAGATCTGATGTCCACACCGGTGCATGCTGCAAAACCCAATGATACCGTTTCACATGCACGAAACCTGATGCTCAGGCATAAGATCTCGCGGGTCCTCGTTGTTGATGAAGGACGCGCAGTAGGAATCATTACAAAGAAGGATATCGGGTTTCGTCTTCGAAAAAACGATCCGGACTGGCGGCATCGGAAGATAGATAATGCCCCTCTGAGTCAGGTAATGAGTGGGGATCTGGTGAGCTTATCCCCGGACAGCAGCATTCGTGATGCGCTCCTCCTTCTCCTCAGCCATCAGATATCGGGGGCTCCGGTCATTGATCAGGGGAGGGTTCTGGGTATTTTGACCAGAACAGATATTTTACGCTCGAGATTGGTGGCTACCCTGGATATTCCGGTACAGGAGATCATGCATGAACCGGTGACGGTGACCCCGCAGCACTCTTCGGTGCATGTGGTTGATCTGATAAAAAAAGGAGCTGGGGCAGTTGTCGTTGTTGATGATGGAGGAGCGGTCGGGATTATTACCGAGAGCGATCTTGCCTTTTATGAAGATCACCCTGACAATGCGGGGTCTGGTACCGCAGCAGGGATGATGCGGCCCATAATCCCTTCTCTTCCTGAAACAGCGAGAACCAGAGAAGCCGTGGCGGTCATGACAGAGACTGCCTGCCAGAGTGTGATAATCTCTGGTGAGAACGGCGTAAAAGGAATAATTACCAGAGATGACATAATACGGGAAGTGGTTCAATGACCAATACCATACTTGTACGAGACGTGATGGCAAAACCGGTAACCATAGCAAAGTCTGCTCCGGTCACCGATGCCCTCGATAAAATGCTTGATACTGGACAAGATCCCCTTGTGGTGGTTCACCAGGATGAAGTGGTCGGGACCGTATCCCGTCAGAAAATAGTGGAAAAATTGGGTGCAAAGCACAGTTCTGAAGTTGCACCTACCGCGATCCACGTCTCCAATACCATTGACACCGAATTTACCATTGTATATGAGGACCAGGAACTGGATGTCTTGATTCCACTTCTACAGAATCAGGCAAAACTGGCTGTTGTCTACAATGCAGATAACAAAATGGTCGGACAGGTTACCTATGGAGACTTGCTTGCGAAGATGATTCCTGAAGGTGATCTTTCCGCGGTTATCGTTCCACATCATGCCATTGAGGCAGGGGAACGTTTGGTGCACCTGCGCCGAAAAATGGTTGATGAAAAAGTTGCCAGGTATATTGTCATGGCAGATAACAAGATGGCAGGATTGGTATCAGAGACTGACGTTGCTGTCGCATTAACGAAATTCCGCGAGGCGGTGGATGATCGTCACCAGGAGCATCAGATACGGAACATCTTGGTGAAGGATATCATGAGTAC
>NZ_DAONKG010000213.1:0-4078 GCF_035406105.1 Methanospirillum sp. | reverse complement strand
TCATACCTCTTCGAAAGAGCCGGATATCATTCTCCTCTGCAGATACTCCATCGATGATATCAGGTATGGCACCATGTAACCATGATGCTTCAATCGTCTATCCATCCGCATTCACCTTCCCTATGCCATCATAATCCCCCATCGGATCTGACTCCCTGACAGATCGTTCCGATAACGGGGCAAATAAAGCACTATCCTGATTCACATTAGGAGAATCAGACCACGTGTTATAGGTATGGAAGGAAATGCCCGTTCTGATAAGGTTTAAACCATCCGGTACAGGTTTTTGGGTATCGTTATCTCAAACCTGGCCCCTTTGCCTTCAGTACCGGTCTCATGTATGGAAAGACCGGTGATAGAGAGGATCTCCCGTGAGAGAAAGAGGCCAAAGCCGGTATTTTTCCCAAATCCATGATGGAAAATCTTCTTTTTATCCTTCTCCGGAATTCCGACACCATTATCCTCATACACGAGAATCAGCCCGTGTGGTGTCTCTTCGGTAAAGAACCTGATCTGAGTGACGTGCTCTCCATGCATCAGGGAGTTTGAGATCAGGTTTGAAAACACCTTTTCAAGAAGCGGATCAGCATACACCTCAATCGAATTCAGATTGTCATCCCATGTGACATACTCCACCCGGCCATATTCCCTAGCATGCGCGATGGTTGAACCAAGGTTCTGCCATTGTGGCTCTTTTACTCCGACATCCTGGTACTCTTTAGTAAATACGATCTGACTTCTGATAGACTGGGTTGCTTCAACCTGTTTTCCGATAAACGGCTCAAGCTCCGGATCCTTATTCTTCTTTTTCAGAAGATCCAGGTATGCAAGCAGGATTGTGATCTGATTTAATACGTCATGGCGGGTGATCGAAGAGAGCAGATTGAGTTTACGATTACTCTGAACCAGGGCATCCTGTGCAATCTTCTGTTTGGTAACATCCATACAAAGAAGCAGAATTGCCGGCTGATTCTGCCACATAATCTCTGCCATCCCGACCTCAAGCCATCTCATTTCCCCAATATTGGTAAAGGCACGAAGAGAGACACCGGCATGAATCTGTTCGCCAGACAATGCCCGTTCCAAAAGAGCATTGAACTCTTCCTGATCATCAGGATGGATGATATCTGTTATCGTATGTTTTAACAGATTTTCTGATGAATATCCAAATATTTCGGATGATTTTGGATTTGCAAAGATAATTCTTCTGTCACGGAGTACAATGACGCCCTCACCAGCATTATTCACGAGAAGCCGGTACTGCTCTTCACGCTGTTTTAATGCTTCCTCAGCCGCTTTCCTGTCGGTAATATCCCGTGCAATCGTCATCACAAGACTCTGGGTTCGAATCCGGATTGGATATGTCATAACCTCTGCATAGAGAATTTTTCCATCCTTTCGGTGGATATGAACCTCATCAGGACCGGTCGGGCGCCCGAGGGCATTCTTTGCAAAGAGAACTGCCGTTTTGGTGATGTGCATGGACCCAATCAGGCCCATCGTAAAGATATTACGGCCTTTCAGATCATCAGGGGTATACCCGGTCAGCTCCGTTGCTGCCCGGTTGGACTCGATAAACGTCCCTTTAATATCGGTGAGAAGATAGGCTTCGGGGGCATAGTCAAAGAGGATCTTAAGGCGCTCTTCATTGTTCCTGACCTCCTGCTCTGCTGCCTTCCAGTCAGATATATCGGTCAGAACGACCGTGACCGCCCGTATCTCCTCTGAGTTCTCATCTTTTACCGGAGTGAACCGACGGATATAATCCTTTGACATCCAGTGGAACTCGTCCTGATACTGACGTTTCGTTGAGAAAACACGTTCGAGTGCCTTATCAAACCGCTGATCCTCACCAGGCGGAAGCATGACACGCATGCGTTTCTCCAGATATTTGTCAGCAATGTCCCCAAGCTTGTTCCGGTGATATGAGTTCATGAAGAGATAGCAGCCCTCACGGTCTACCATGAAGATTGAATCACCTGTTGACTCAACCACGCTCCGGTAATTTGCCTGGGTAACCTGGAGGGTAGAGAGGGTCTTTCTCTGCTCGGTGACGTCCTTAAATGTCCAGACCCGGCCGATGATTGTACCACCAATCCGTTGCGGAAGCGTCGTACGCTCAAATACCCGTCCGTCCCGGAATTCAAGGATGTCAAATGCTTCCCTTTCAGGATGAGCTTTGAGATAATTGATCTTTTCAATGAAGGATTCACGATCCTCAAGCTGATCCTCAAGATAGGCCAGCAGGACCTCTTCATCCCGTTCTTCAATGACCGACTCAGGAATTAACCACATATCCAGAAATTTCTGGTTGTAGTTGATGATCTTCCCCACCCGGTCAACGACAAAGATACCATCTGATGTGGACTCAAAGGTGGCCGTGACCAGTGATGCACCCCGTGCTACCTCATCCTCCAGCCTGACTCGGTCGGTGATATCAATCGAGACAACCGTTACTGCAAGGGTCTGCTGGGAGGTCTGGTATCGCACGGGGATGAACTTCCGGTTATAAAACCGGCCATCCTTCTCATACTCCTCTGAAAAATAGTTATTATGCGTGATAACCTGGTTTAACGAGTGAACAAAGCGCTGCGTCTCCTCTTCGGTATGGAGATCCTTGTACATCTTTGACTCATAATTCTCCCCATAAATGCCGAGCCGTTTCTGATGAGGGGTATTGATGAACAGATACCGAAAATGACGATCCACCATGTAAATGGAGTCATCAGTTGCCTCCACGATCGTCCGGAAGTTGGTATCTGCATAATGCAGGGCTTCTTCCCCCTGTTTCTGCCTGATCGTCTGTCTGATAAACGTATTCAGCCGGAGAGTTTCAAGTTCGGTCTCATCATCCTGGAGAAAGAAATAATCGATGCCTGCCTTGACCGCCTCTTTCACAACAGCGGGAGCCTGGGTCCCGGTGAAGATGGTCACCGGACTGTATTGAATATGTTTTTTCACTCTGGCGATAAAATCTAGGCCGTTTTCCTTCCCCAGATCAAAATCGCCGATGACAACGTCATAATGCGCAGTCTGCAATTTATTGATGGTGTCCTTGATATCGGTGGCTGCGCTCATGGATATCTTCGCACCGTTCTCTGAAAATAAACGGGTAATGAAGGCAAACTGTTTTGGATCTCCAATAGTCAGGATTGTGATGACAGCCAGATCAGATCACCTGCAGGTATACTGGACATCATTATGATACTCTGCCAAATGATTAAAACCATCTGCCCAGACTGGATGGTATGAGGGGAAGCGGGTTTTATGCTTTCAGGCAACGGCGTCAATGATTCGACCCAGGAGATCCAGGGCTTTCTCCTGATTTTCCCTGACCGTGCTGATGATAGACTCATAGCTTATCTCAGCATTGCATATTCCGTTTGCATAATTATCAACGGTGCATATCGCCGCAAAGGGAATACGCATCTCACAGGCAACGGTCAGTTCACTTGCAATCGTCATTCCGACAATGTCTGCGATGTTCTTCATCCACTGGATCTCTGACCTGCTCTCAAGTCTTGGCCCACGTGTCTGGATATAGGTGCCATGCGGGACTGCGTCCGGGCAGAGCTGTATCAGCAGGGAACGCAGGTGTGGATCAAACGCAGGATTGACATGATCGATGGAGTGATTCATGATGGTCGGCACCGGGGTCAGACATACATAATCATCAGGAATTACGCGGGAACCGGGAGGTATATGCTCCTGTAATGAACCGGTTGATCCCAGGGCGATGATACGGCGGGCGCCGGCCAGTTTCAGGGCTGCAATATGAGAACGGTACGGGATGATATGGGGAGCACAGCGGTTCTGATGTCTCAGAAGGAGGAGAAAATTATCGCCCCTGATGATTTCACTCGTGCCATAAGGAGTATGCTGCTCAAATTTTGTATAAAGAGACCCTTTATAGTCCAATAATGACGTTCCACCAATAATACCAAGCATGTATGCGGCGTAGGTATTGGATGTGTACAATCAAAACTCTTTCAGGAGAATCGGATGAACAGACTGGAGTTTTATCATCAGAACTGAAATGTCAGGGATGGATATATATGCAAGAAGTTGCAATCTAATA
>NZ_DAONKG010000212.1:3016-4098 GCF_035406105.1 Methanospirillum sp. | reverse complement strand
CTTTTTTCAAGAGATGAGATGGGAGAACGGATGATGACTTGAAATAGAGGAATCTGCAACATGTACACATGGACAGCCGGACTGAGAACCGGGCAGAAGATCCGGCCAAGAAGGCATATATAGAAGGGCTGAAACGATATCGTGATGGTGATCTGAAAGAGGCATGTGGCTTTTTCACCTCCGCAATTGCCGGAGGAATTACCGATTTTGATATCCTCTATTACCGGGGGATGTGTCATCTTGACGCGGGAAGGTATCTGGATGCTCTGACCGATTTTGAAGTGCTCGTCAGGCAGTACCCGGACAACCCGGAGTATATATTCCGACGTGGATTTATCAGATATAAGACCGGTGATGTGCCGGGGGCGATCAGCGATTTCAGCCTCATCCCACCGGATCACCCGGACTTTTCCATCCGCTGGCATTACCTGTCGGTGCTCTATTATAAGACAGGCAATTATGATGCAGCGCTTCTAGCTATAGAAAAAGCCCTTTCTCTCTTCCCGACCATGCCCAAGGTATGGTTTAACGCAGGAATCATCATGCAGGCAGGAGGACTGTCAGACCGTGCGGATCTTGCAATATCCACAGCCGTACGACTTGAGCCAAAACTAGCCTCCGCCAAACGGGAAATATTGGAATAAGCCATTATAAATCCAGAGAAAATTCCTGAAGAGATCAGGAATACTCTACCCTTCGGATTATATTTTTCACCAGGACAACCAGAATTGCGCAGGCGGCTGTCGAAGCTGCCAGGACTGCCCAGTGATACACGGGTGCCCCTCCAACTGCAAGAAGTACGATGAGATTTATCGGATTAGACGGGAATGCAAGGATAAGGAGCAGCACAATGATAACCGCGGTTGAGAAGATAAACTGGGCTTTGGTGCGGTCCCGGTAGTATACAGCAATCGTCGCGGCGATGAGGATGAGAGCGGCTGAGGCAAATACCACATGAACCAGGATCTCTATCAGGGATTCGATCCTGATACCATTGAGGGTCAGAAGAATCAGCCATAAGGCAACCTGCACCGGTATGATCAGGATACATGCCAGAATCTTACCACACACAATATCCTCAA
>NZ_DAONKG010000212.1:0-3006 GCF_035406105.1 Methanospirillum sp. | reverse complement strand
GTGTTGTCCGCAGCGTATCAAGAGTCTGCTCCTGGTACTCCTCAGTGATGAGATCTATAACCAGTCCTGCAGAGATGATCGCAGGCATGAAGAGGAGCATGGGGATGAGCAGACCATAAATGAACTCATAAAACGAATTCTGGGCAACAGGACGGGATGGTGTTACCTGAACCGGTCTGAAATCAAGCCGGTCCCTTCTGATATCACGAAGGATCTTTTCGTACTCAAGAAGGATGTCTTTTATTTTCACCTCGATCACCGTGGACTGAATATCATTACTGATGGTGTATAGCGTGACGGTAACCGGGTCCTCACTATCAGGAGCAGTTTCCGAAGGCCATACCACGGCTGCAAGCTGACGCTCCTTTAATGCACCGAGAGCAACACCCGGGTCCATCTGATACGGAATAAACGACGGATCGCGTGAGAAGAGATCAAAGAGAATGGTGTCATTACCAGCAAATCCAATCCCGTACTGGACACCGGTAATCCGCCCATAGACCGACGGATCATACATCGCAGACAGTCCCACCATCAAAAATGACGAAAACATGGCGATGAAGAGCTGCAGAAGAATGGCAAGAATGATAGTCTTTTCTGAGGTAAGTCCCCGGATCTCTTTTCGTGCGATGGCAATGACCAGGCGCTGATTCACCATACCCACCCCCTGAGCATGTACAGGTTATAGAGGGTATGAACAACGGTTGCAACGGTAATCCCAAGGGGAAAGGCATTCTTCCCCCAGATCTTCACTACAGCACCAGTGCAGAATACCGTTCCTGCATGGAGGAGAAACGGCATCCAGAGCAGGCCAAGGGAGAGGAACAGGGCTGCACCAAAGATAGAATCTGCGATCTGTGAGATCGTGACAAAGAGCAGCAACTTTTCCCCAAGCAGGAACCCGAATCCGATAAGAAGAGAAGCAGGAACCACTATCTTCCAGGTCAGGGGAGGATACCGGTGCGTAATGAGCGCTACAAATCCTGCAGCTTTTACTAGTTCTTCGGTCATTGCTGCAAGCACCATGATAAGTATGAGAGAATAGGGCATTGGGAGATTGAAAAACAGAACAAGATACATCATCTGAGCCATAAAAACGAACGGTATCGTCATCACCGCGATAAGAATCAGGGAGAGATACCAGTACCTACTCGATACCAGGGCACCAAGATAGAGGGCCAGTGTATCAAGGAGCCCTTTCTCGGTAAAGAGCTGCTCCTCATGAAAGTTCCGGATACACACACCAAACAGGATAAGACTGGTCAGGTAAAAGAGAGCAGTCGAATAGATGTAATCAGTAAGGGTATACCCGGTCCCGTCGATCACATGAACCACAAGGGTAACCGGAGAGAGAAGACTGACAATATGAACATTGGCAAAAATGCTTGGGAAAAAGAGATAAGAGGTTGCAATTGTTGAGAAGAAGATCGAAATGAACGATAGTTCCTTATAACTTCTGGCCACCATCCCGATGAAGAGTGCAAACGAGAGGAAAAAGAGTATGACCGGGATAAGCGGGAGGATTGCCAGGAGATCTGCCTTTACCGTAAAGAGGATCGCCACCACAATGAGAATCATCCCGGCTGCATAGGGAAGCATCTTTCCAAGCACCAGAATAAGGGGACTGACTGGTGACGCGATGAGGGCTTCACCCTGACGGAGGGTTCGCTCATTCATGATACTCATCATAAAAAATTGAGAGGTAAAATAGAGTGGAAAAATGAAGACGAAGATGAATATGATGGTATCAAAGGGAAGGGGTGGAGAGAGCATTGAGGGTATTCGCAGCTCTCCGAGTGCCTCCTGTTGCGATAACAGATCCGTATATCTGGCAAGCTGATCACTGCCCCGTGCTGCCTCCTCCTCAAGTTGCCGGCGCAGCAGGTCCATATCAGCCGGAACAATACCGGATGGAGGAGTGATATCGGTCTCGATCTCTTCTGGTTCAGGTGGAACAGGTGATGCCTGCCTTGGCGCTGCAACCTGCTGGCCGCTCTGGGTTGCAAGGAAATCCAGTTCACTGACAATATACTCACTATCTATCCAGACCGGATATGCCGCAAAGAGATCAGTCTGCTGGCGATAAATGTAATCCTGGTACGCCTGGTAATCCCGCTCAAAACTCTTCTGGGCTGCCGCACCCTTATCACCATTTGCCCGAAGAAGCGATCCGGATCGTATGGCAAGATCAAGGCCCAGGGACCTGATATTCTGGGCATCAGATGGCAGGGAGTATACCACATATCTGGGATCTGACCCGATAATATCAAGGTATTTCTGATTATCCACCCCGATCCGGTAGATCCCGTCCTGCAGATGGATTCCCTTTTGTGCCGTAAACCCGCTGACACCGACCAGGAGAACCAGGAGTACAACGGCAACCGGCAGGAGGTCCCTTGTCATGGTCCCCTGAAAACGCCTGAATTCCCATATTGCAATGGTAAGCAGCTGTGAAAGAGCCTCCATTGGGTGAGTGTTTGCCGGGATGATATATCAAAGCTTACCGTAATCCTTTAACGTAGTGAAAACAAGAGGAGGATACATCACTATGATTGAGGCATCGTCTCTCACCAAGATGTACGGGGATGTTACCGCCCTCTCCGATGTTTCATTCACCTGCAGGGAAGGGGAGATATTCGGCATTATCGGACATAACGGAGCAGGGAAAACGACTCTTTTAAAGATTCTTTCCGGTCTTATCCTCCCGACTTCAGGATCCCTGGTCATAGGAGGCAGGGATCTTATTGAAGATCCCATGCAGGTCCGTTCACAGATTGGATATCTTCCTGAAGAATCCAGGCTTTATGAGACGATGCTGGTCCCTGATTATCTCAGGTTCTTTGGAGAGATCTATGGACTTGACAAGGTCACTATCCAGGCACGGGCCGATCTGCTGCTTGCCCAGTTATCCCTCCAGCCGGAAGGCAAGCAGATTGGAAACCTCTCAAAAGGGATGAAACGAAAAGTCGCCATCGCCCGGTCCCTAATACATGACCCCTCTATCCT
>NZ_DAONKG010000211.1:0-4135 GCF_035406105.1 Methanospirillum sp. | reverse complement strand
CTCCCTGCCCATTCTGCTCCTGATAACCTCCTGATGGGTGATAAGATGCGGAATCTGGTCGAGATAAAAGTCATTCCCGATAATCATATCTGCGCTTTTTATCGCCGATACGGCGGCAAGGGTCATCATATCCGGACTACCCGGACCTATCCCGACAACTGCCAATGATCCGGCAGGTGCTGCATTATTCTGCGATTGCGATGGTGACATTTCCATAGATCTGTTTCTCCAGGATGAGATGATGGCGGACTGAAACGGCAAGTGCTGCGGATTCTGCAACACCGGTCAGTCCAAACCGGGATGCAGCAGATTCAGAGGGGGGAGTCTCTTTGTTCAGGTCATGTGGATCAAGAAAGATGATATTCCGGTTCAGGGTTCTGACCGCTTCAAGAAGGCCTGATTCGTGAGATTTGAGTGCACCGGAGGCATAGATGGCAATATCATCCGGATTGATTTGGGCTTTTTCACATGCAGCGTGGATTGCCCCGATGATCTCTTCAAAAGAGGTCCCACGTCTGCATCCGATACCCACAGAATACCGCCCCTCAGCAACCAGGAACGACACTCCTGATCCCGCAATAACCATTCCCGGTCCAGGGATGCGATATATGCCTGCTTTTTCAGTAAGAATCGAAGCATTTGCCTTTCGTGTTGACCGGGTGTTCACAACCCTCAACCCCTCCCGTTTTGCGAGGACCTCAACCGCTTCATGGCCGGTTGCTTCTGTTGCGGTGGTGATGACCGGGGTGAGGCCACATGTCTTCTGGACCATGTAGGCAAGATCATTTCCCCCATGATGCCCTCCAAGAACCGGTATTGCGTACTGCATATCCGGGCTTACCACAACAACAGCAGGATCGGTCCATTTATCATGAATGAGGGGCGCGATACCACGAATGACGATACCGATAGCCATAATTGCAATAATCCGGTCAGCCGCCTGAAACAGTTCAGAGAACAATCCTGCACGGTATGGTATGAACGCTCCATCAAGAGCAGATGCAATCTGTTCTCCCTGCTTCCGAAAGTACGGGAGCGCAGTTACCACCGTTTTCATGAATAAAGAAATGATCGGATATGTCCTTTAGGGTTCTCTGCAAACACTTCACCGACAAGCAGGAGGGCTGATTTTGTGATTCCTGCATCATAAGCCTTCCTTGCGATATCTTTCACCGTCCCTCTGACGATCTTCTGATCCGGCCAGGTTGCATGATAGACAACAACAGCTGTGGTATCGGGATGACAGACAAGCCGGGAGGTTATCTCCTCAAGTTTTTCAGTTCCCAGAAAGATCGCCATGGTCTCACCAGTCTGTGAGAGTTCGGCTATCCTATCCTTCTCCAGTGTTTTGCCCGCAGGCCGGGTAATAATGACCGATTCAGATACTCCCCGGAGGGTCAACTGAGCCTGCAATGCCGCTGCAGCACCGAATAGCGAGGAGACACCCGGAACGATCTGGGCAGAAATCCCTTCCTTTTTCAGCAAATCAATCTGTTCGATGATTGCACCATAGAGGGCAGGATCACCTGAATGAAGCCGTACTACGATCTTTCCTTCCCGCACTCCCTTGACCATTATGGGAATCATCTCTTCAAGACTCATCCCATTACTGTCATATTGAAAGGGGGCCGAAGATAGCTGAACCAGATCCGGATTAACCAGCGATCCGGCATATATCAGGATATCTGCTGCTTTCAGAAGGGTAAGGCCCTTTACCGTAATCAGGTCAGGATCTCCAGGGCCGGCCCCGACAAACCATACGGAGTTCATAGGTCACGCTCCGCATAGAGGAGAGAGAAGTAGCTGCTCTCCTCCGGGAGATCATCGCCGGTGTGGATCTGCATTCCATCCATATACATCCGTTCTACGAGTGCGAAGCGGGTGTATCCCTCGTTTCTCAATTGCTCTGCAATCTCACGCGGCTTTCTCACTTTCATCCTGATCTGGGATCGAATTTCACTCCCGTCGGTGACACAAAACCCCCCGGTTATTGGAAGCCGGGTCTCTGACATGAGTGCGGTGATGGATGATATGCCAGGGACGGTCGTGATACTGATCTCAGGAAACCGTTCTTTCAGAATGACCGAAAGGCGGGAGAAGGTTGAAAAAATATTTGGATCACCGATAATTCCAAAGACGACATTTTTATGTCGTGCATCAGATGCAATTCGTTCAGCATTTTCTAGAAGTTGCGCACGGATCATCGCTTCATCATGGCTCATCGGGAAGGAGAGTTCAACCGGTGTACAGTATGGCTCAACCAGGCGTCGTGCCAGGCCTCCCGGGATATACACTATATCAGCCTCTTTCAGCAGACGAACTGCTTTCATGGTAAGAAGTTCCGGATCACCAGGACCAAGACCTACTCCGGTCAGCATCAGGAGTATCCTCCTGTGATAATATAGACCGGATCGAGGGGTTTTAGCATATATCCTCCGGCAAGAGGCACACTTTTTGATACCTGCACAAGCGTGACTTCATCAAACATATCATATTCCTGCAATGTGGTAAGAGCGATATTGAGTGTTTCAAGAAGGACTGCGGTGATAACAACTCTTTTTACCTTCAGATCAGCGAGGCCGGTGATAATCCCTGACAGATTGCGTGATCCCCCGACAAAGGCCTTGTCCAGTTCCCGCACGGATGAAAGAATTGAAACGGCATTACCACGGTGTACGGTCACATTGGAATATGCATTTGTGCGCACCACTTCACAAGTCCACCGGTATGCCTCATCCCTGATATCTATTGCATGAACGTGCGAAACCAGCGGTGCTGCGGTCATAGTGATCTTACCGGTTCCGCATCCGATATCTGCAAATATTTCATTTGGCTTTAGATCCAGTTTTTGCATCGCGATTGCAAGGATCTCATCCTTCGTCGGTCCCCCTGTGGGGGGCGTACCCGGCGGATTGTATATCATATGCTCCGTATACATTGGCGGGTGCCATTCAAAAGGGATCGGGTTTGAGCGTTTCAGGATATCCCTCATGAATTATCACCCTCTGTTCCGGAAGGGGTCAATGCCCGGACTGGTATTGACCGGTTGTTTATCTGGTTAAAGGTTGTTACCCGTTCAAAAACCCTGGTAACCATACCGCCGGTGGTGAGGATGAGACTGGTTCGTCCGTTCATGGCATTGAGGATGCATTTATCAATCACTGCGTAAGAGATGTCAGGAATCAGTCCCCACTGGCGGGCACAGATTTTAGCTCTGCTTCCCATCACGCCGATAGTGTCACAGGATGTACCGGCAAGTATTGCGTTGATTTGCGGCCCTGATATCTGGTCTACATCCCCGACATGAATCGTCCCATATCCGTTATCAGAGAGACGGATTGCTCCATGTTGATCCTGCTCAATGATCCGGATAATATCGAGGACAGTCCTCGGCAAAGAATCCGGTGTTTTCATCCCCCTGCTTCTGAGTTCCTGACAGAGTTCAAGGAGAATCGGGGTTTTAAGCCGCGCCCGCCGAACCATCTCTTTATCTGAGAATGCCTCTTCAGGAGTTCCTGAGGCAATTATCCTCCCTTTATCCATGAGGATAATCCGATCTGCCCAAGGATAGGCAAGTTCTACATCGTGCGTTGAGATGATGATGGTCTTTCCCTGATGATTCAGTTCATCAAGGAGGTCCATGATGTCCTCGCTTCCGGCAGGGTCAAGCATACTTGTTGGTTCATCCAGGATGAGAACATCAGGGTCCATTACCAGG
Source organism: Methanospirillum sp. (assembly GCF_035406105.1). GTDB lineage: Archaea > Halobacteriota > Methanomicrobia > Methanomicrobiales > Methanospirillaceae > Methanospirillum. The sequence goes on along the minus strand of NZ_DAONKG010000211.1, from coordinate 417 downwards.
ACACCTGCAATTGCCACGCGTTTTTTCTCCCCACCAGACAGGTGATAGGGAGGTCGTTTCTCAAACCCCTCAAGACCGACAAGATGGAGGGCGGTATGCACGGCCGAATTGATCTCGTCTTCTGTATAATCTAGATTGACCGGCCCGAATGCGACGTCCTGCCAGACGGTAGGAGCAACTATCTGAACATCAGGGTCCTGAAAGACAAATCCTATCTTCTGTCTGATTGTTCTGAGCGATGCACGGTCATATGAGATGGGTCTTCCATTGAAGGAGATCTGGCCTTTCTGTGGGCGTATCATCCCGTTCAGGGTTAGCAGGAGTGTTGATTTTCCTGCCCCGTTTGAACCGACCAGAGCAATTTTTTCTCCCTTTCTTATGGTAAGATTCAACTCATGGATTGCAGGAGGACAATAC
>NZ_DAONKG010000210.1:0-4138 GCF_035406105.1 Methanospirillum sp. | reverse complement strand
GAGAACACGGCCTGACGTCCAGACATGCATCCGTGCCTCGCCTTTCCCCCATCTGACATACTGCTCAAGATGGATGGCCCGTGCAGCATCCCGCAAAACGGACATATTTACGAGATCCATCTTTTTGAGGGAGACAGCACCCTTGTCATGTTCCCCTCCCTTTACCAGCCGGGTCAGGATGAGTAATTCAATGACCGCATCTCCAAGGGTTGCAAGGGCATCAAGATGAGAGTCTTCCGAAAGGCCCTGTTCCTTACAATAAGCCAGTCTCGTCAGTGCCCGGAGCAGAAGGGATTTGTCCCGAAAGGTATAGCCGGTCACCCGCTCGAGCTGCTCTGGAAATAATGCTGCAGTCATCCTTATTGTGAGGCAAGCATCCTGTTTATGGACCGTGCTGCCTGTTTTGCCCCACCCATTGCCATGATGACCGTTGCAGCGCCGGTGGTGACATCTCCGGCTGCAAATATCTTTGGATGAGATGTCCTGCCATCTTCTCCGGTGACAACATTCCCTGCTCTTCCTTTTTCGATTCCAGGAATCTGACTTACCAGTACCGGGTTTGGTCCCTGTCCAATCGCCTGGATGACCACATCACATGCAAGGGTAAAGGTGTCATTGTCAATTGGTTCAGGTATGGGCCGGCCACTCTCATCAAGGTTGCACATCTGCATCCTGATGCATTCAATCCCCGAAACTGACTGATCGCCAAGGATTCGAACCGGGTTTGCACAGGTGATAAACATAACCCCTTCTTCTTTGGCATGGAAAACCTCGGCTGCACGTGCCGGCAGGTCCTCTTCCCGTCTCCGATACACAAGTGTGACCTCTGCACCCATCCGTCGTGCAGTTCGTGCTGCATCCATGGCAACATTCCCACCACCGACAACAACAACCCGGTTCATTCTGGCAACCGGGGTATCATATTCCGGGAAACGTTCTGCATGCATCAGATTGACCCGAGTGAGAAACTCATTCGCAGAGTAGACACCACTCAGGTTTTCCCCGGGTATTCCCATGAAATATGGGAGACCGGCACCGGTTCCAAGAAAGATCGCATCAAAACTATCCAGCTCTTCATATGAAACGGTCCTTCCGACCAGATGGTTCAGGCGAAGATCAACCCCCATCGCAAGGATGAGATCAATCTCTGCCTTCACCACATCCTTTGGCAGACGGAACGACGGAATACCATAGGTCAGAACACCCCCGGGGGCGTGTAATGATTCATACATGACAACGCTATGACCGCATTTGGCAAGCTCCCCGGCTGCAACAATACCTGCCGGACCGGATCCGATAACTGCAACCCGTTTTCCGGTGAGTGCTTTTCGTGCCGGAATGGTCAGGCCTTTTGCCCGTTCCTGATCGGCTGCAAACCGCTCAAGCTGGCCTATCCTGATAGGAGCCTCCTTCTTTCCCAAGATACAGAGCGCTTCACACTGGGTTTCCTGGGGACAGACACGCCCGCAGATCGCCGGGAGAAGATTCTGCTGCCTGATACTTGCAGCAGCCTCAAGAAATTTTCCCTGTGCAATGAGGGCGATAAATGCCGGGATATCAATATTTACCGGGCAACCGTCAACGCAGCCAGGCTTTTTGCACTGAAGACATCTGCCTGCCTCTTCTATGGCCTCTTGTGGAGTAAGCCCGCAATCGACCTCTTCAAAATCCTTCAACCGGTCGCCCACGCTTCGGTCGCCCATTTATTGCTTCCCCCCACAGGTACACTGATGCTCCTTCCATTGCATCAGGGCTTCCTTCTCATGTTCCATGTAATACCGCTGTCGTTGCATCAGATTGTCAAAATCAACCGTATGGGCATCAAACTCAGGCCCGTCCACACAGGCAAACTTCGTCTTCCCGTCAACAATACACCGGCATGAACCACACATACCGGTCCCGTCAACCATGATGGGGTTGAGAGATACAAAGGTCCTGATACCCTGCTCACGGGTGACATTGGATGTTACTTTCATCATAATGGTTGGACCGATGATCCAGACCGCATCAACTTTCTCGTTAGCAATAACCTGTTTTAAGAGATCTGCAGCAAACCCGTGATGACCTTTTGAACCATCATCAGTCGCAATAAGCACCGTATCGCAGATCGCTTCCATCTCGTCCTCAAGGATGAGGAGATCTGCATTTCGTGCACCAAGAATACCAATTACCCGGTTTCCGGCATCTTTGAGTGCCTGTGCAATGACCGGGGTTGAGGCAATACCAACACCGCCACCCACCAGAACGCAGGTTCCGTACTTTTTTATCTCACTCGGGCACCCAAGCGGACCGGCAATATCACTGATGGTACCGCCCGCAGGAATTGCTGCAAGGGCATGCGTGGTTTTTCCAACCGCCATAAAGATAATTCTGACAAGATCTCCGGATATTTTTGAGATCGTCAGGGGGATTCGCTCGCCGGTCTCATCGATCCGGATGATTACAAACTGCCCGGCCTTTGCATTCCGGGTCACATGGGGAGCATTTACCCATATCTCATAGACATTTTCGGATAATTTGAGAGATTTTTCGATTATATACACCAGATGTCACATCCGGAAAAAATTATTCGGGCCCTTATTTATTGCCCGTCAAGCTTCTTTACTTTACGCACCCGGACCGCGATTCCCCGGGACGATCGGATCATCTCATCCGCACCCATCACCGCCCGTCCGGTTGCCATGGCCTTATCTCCGATAACCAGCACCTCATCTCCGGGTCGGATGACCGGATCGGCATCAATGACTCCAGGTGCAAGGATATCTCCCTGCGGAACGAAATTATCGATATAGACACGATAGCCGGTTTCAATCAGTGACCATCCGTCAAAGGTGGGTCGTATCAGACCATGAGACGGAACGGTGGAGAAGAGGAGGGTTCTTCCCCGTTTTACGACCTGCTCCGGATACGATCCCTTGACCTCAAGATTTGGAGCCTTCAGATCATACCCGAACTGGAATGATATCATCCCTCGAACCAGGTGTGATTTTACTTTTCGCTCCCCGTCAAGGGCCTCGTGTAAAGCCTGGAGTGAGGCAGGATCGGTCAGGCGATCGGTATCGCCGGTGAATTCTATCTCAAATCCCGCCTGGTCTGCTGCTTCCTGTGCAATGATACGGGCATCACCATCCAGATGAGCAAGAACGCGACGGTACGGGTGCCGGGTAAAATACCTGACCAGAGCCTTTGTAATGAGGTGCCGCTCCTCATGGTCCCAGTACCCGGTAACTGGCACATCATATGCCGCTGCAGGATAACAGAGCTCAATATCACGGGGGACAAGCCCAAGCGGTGAGGTGATAATGAGCTCATGCGCCCTCCGCCCAATAGCCTGGCTGAATTTCCGATGTGACTGGGAGAGACTGTAGGGTTTTTTTGCAGAACAGGGGATCAGAACGGCAACATCACAAACCGGCGGGATGTACCGGTCAACCAGCCGGTCGATAAACCGTCTGACCTCAACCCGGTGAATACTGTCGCCGGATGTGGCAAAGAACGGTGTTGTACGGGATACCGGCGTATTCTGTTCCATCCGGTCAGATTGCTCGATATGTCGCATGATCGAGACATATTCCGGTTTTGTCCTGCATCGGCCATCAAGGAACTCACGGAACGTCCCGTCACGAATCCGACGCCTGATTCTGGCAAGTTCCTGATCCAGTGCTGCCCGGTTATGGAGGAGGAGATCCCCGGTCATACACCCCTGGCAGGAGCAGAGACCATCTCCCATCACACTCTCCGGATACTGGCCGTCCGGAAGGCAGAATCTGCCTTGCGCAGTTGCAAGGTCTGTTGCGATATAATCAAAGAGATCAAATCCGGCATGAACAAGAATTGCCGCATTCTCAGGGAGTGCTGCACCGGGGAGATACCAGCAGGTGTCCGGTGGGACTGATGCCTTTAACCCATCCAAAAACTGGCAGAAGTCACGGGGTCGGGAGAGCAGGGTGTGCCAGTTTGGGGTGATGACCGTTTCCCCGGGTTGAATGGGAAATGGTGCATGAATATGAAGGGGAACTGGCTGCTCTCCATCACGGACCAGGAACAGGGATACAAACTCCGGATCCTCAAGTGCCGGAATGTTTGAACCGGACCGGCTGCACAGAGCAGGATACAGCCGGGTCGTGTCGGTGGCTGC
>NZ_DAONKG010000209.1:0-4218 GCF_035406105.1 Methanospirillum sp. | reverse complement strand
AAAGCGGTTATCATCTCTCTCGCATCAGGAAACCCGTTTGGTTATCCCCGATCAGCCACACTTGATGAGATTAAGAAACAGGGTTCCCAGGTATTCCGGACCGATATCAATGGGACTATCCGGATCAGTACCGATGGTGAAACCTGGAGTGCTATTACGGCACGTTAATATTTTTAAATCAGGAAAAAGAAGATCCTCTATTCTATCCGGTATTTCCCTTCAGGAATGGTCATGGTAAATTGCGCGCCACGCCCCTCGATTCCGGTCTCTTCAATGGTAATGCCGGTAATTGCCAGGATCTCCCGTGCAAGAAAAAGTCCAAGACCGGTATTTTTCCCAACCTCACGTGAAAAGATGTGTTTTTTCATGGTCGGCGAAATTCCTACCCCATCATCCTCAATTATCCATTGCACCGTGTTGTCAGGGGTTTTCTTCCAATAACTGGATATTTTGGTAACGTGCCCTCCATGCCGGATAGCATTCTCCATGAGATTATAAATCACCTTTACCAGAAGTGGATCGGCGAGAACGAGCAGTCGTGAATGAGTATCAAATTCAATGGACACTGATTTGGTATTGATAAGCATAGATGAATTTTTCAGGACTACCCTGATATCATGCCAGACCGGCTCTTTCGATCCCAGATCCTGATAATCACGGGTAAATTCGATATGATGCCTGATTGAACGGGCTGCCGTCTGTGCTTTCTGGATAAACATTCGTGTCTCTTCCATACTGGTCTCTGTCGCTGCAAATTCTAGGTAGCCGGTCAATGCAGTCAGAACATTGAGAATATCATGCCGGGTAATGGAAGAGAGCATGTTCAGTTTTTTATTTGCCGTGACCAGTGCCTCCTCTATCCGTTTTTTATCAGTAATATCATGGATGATAGAATACAGCACCTGTCTGGAATCAAGGACTATTGGCCCACTGTGGACCTCAACATCACGGATCTCTCCGGAGGCAAGGCGGTGTTGAAAATAAAAGAAATTTCTTTCTTCCTTCCGTGCCCGTTCCATCTCCTGAAAAATTTCATCTCTGGTTAAGCAGTTTATCTGCATAATCTCCATGTGAGTCAGCTCATCATGAGTATATCCATAATAGGAGCAGGCTGCAGGGTTTGCATCCAGTATTGCTCCGTTTTCAGGATTTATAATCAACATAACCGAATGGCTGTTTGAAAAAATGCTCCTGTATCGTGCCTCACTTGACTTTAATGCATCTTCAGATCGTTTCTGATCAGTCAGATCCTGAATCTGAACCAGGTATCCCCCGGTAATATCCGGATATGAGAGAGAGATAGGAGTGATCTGGACCTGGATAAAAATCGTACCTGATTTTGTGGTCTTATAAAGATGATGCTGCTTTACCAGGTCAAAATCAAAAGTTGTGGTATACTCAATCCGCTCTCCTCTCCTGAGCTGTTTTAGCATTTGCTCAGGTACATTCGGGTCCTTATAAAGATCGAACAGGGAGATCTCTTTTGGGTCAATGATTCCAAAGAGATCAAGACTGGCGGTATTGACCTGCAATAGTTTTCCATCCGAATTATACAGCTCAATGGCAATCGGTGACTGGGTAAAAATCTCATGAAAGATGATCTCAGCCTGTCTGGATTTGATGAGGGGGACAAGCTTCTCGGACACATGATAGAACAAATCCTTTGGGGAGTCTGTCTTGACAAAATAAAGATCCGCTCCGCTGTTGAGGGCATCAATAACAACCTGGTCATTTCCTTTTCCGGTAAGAATCACAAAAGGAATCTTGTTCCCCTTGCTCCGAAGGGATTTGAGAAATGATATTCCGTCGGTTACCGGCATATCATAATCGGAGATGATGGCGTCATAGTGGTTCTTTTTAAGAAGTCGCTGGGATTTTTTTACCGTGTCTGAAGTTGTCACTTTAAATGGTCCTGTTTTTTCAAGGAATGCTCGTGCAACTTCACAGATCTCAGAATCATCATCGACAAAAAGAAGGGAATAATCCATGCTGCTACGCCCCCTGCCATGGTATCATTCTGGATGGTAAAGTATGAAACCTTATCTTCTCAGCAGCCGATGATTCAAGCTGTGAATGATATGGCCAGGTATATCGGATGGGTCATGATGGGGGTAATTATTCTCCTTATCTGGTGTCATGCATCAGCTGAACCAATATCAGGATGGCATCCCTCTGCTCGTGACTATTTCAAAGACCCGGGATCAGGATTGGGTGAAAACGGTGCTTCGGTCCCGATCATCCCTTTAATTCCTGAAAACCGTTCGGTACAGAAGAATACAACATCTGCGTCACCGGTACAGGTCCTTTCTGAAGGAGGGGATCAGGAGGCAGGAGGCGGGGCAAGGATACTGGTGAGATATAACACATCAGAAGTATCGGCCCTTGCAGATGTGGAGATTGAAGGAATTGCCCTTGAAGAGGATCTCAGCACAAGCCTTCCAGGGCTGGTCGTATACTCCGCACAGAGAAAGAGTGAAGAGGAAGCAATAAAGAAACTCTCTTCCCTGCCTGGCGTTTTATATGCCGAGCCTGACTACATACTCTCTATTGACCGGACTCCGGATGACCCTGAACTCTGGCGGCAGTGGGGTATCGCAAACACCGGTCAGGTATACCGTGAGGATGTGCCCCCCGGAAAGGCAGGATCAGATGGAAAAGTTCTCAGTGCCTGGGATATGACGACCAGTTCCGGGGATGTGATTGTTGCAGTCCTTGATACCGGTGTTGATTATTCTCATCCTGATCTTATGGCAAATATGTGGACCGGCCCTTCAGGAGAACACGGAGCAAATGTTATCACCGGTACCAAAGATCCAATGGACGATAACGGGCATGGAACCCATTGTGCCGGGATTATTGGTGCTGTGGGTAACAATAACGTAGGAGGTTGTGGTGTTGCATGGCAGACAAAACTGATGGCAGTCAAGGCTATTGGTGCGAATGGGAAGGCATACACATCAGATATCATCAAGGGAATTGAGTATGCAACATCAGCCGGGGCAGATATTATCAGTTGCTCATTCGGGGGCCCGGAAAATTCCCAGGGGTTATATGATGCAATTGCCGCATCGCCCGCGCTCTTTGTCTGTGCGGCGGGAAACCAGGGAAAAAATAATGATCAGGAACCTCATTACCCGTCATCATATCAACTCCCCAATATTATCAGTGTTGCAGCAACCACATCATCGGATACTCTTGTTCCAACATCCAATTACGGAACCAGTGTTCATTGTGCAGCGCCCGGAGAGGATTTATATAGCACATCCCTGTCAGGAGCTGGTGGATCCCGATACCGGTACATGACCGGAACTTCGCAGGCAACGGCCTTTGTGGCAGGAATGATATCTCTGGTCATGAGCGCTGATACCAGTCTTACCGCTCCGCAGATTCGAACACTCCTCATATCCACCTCTGATCGCGTCCCTGAACTCGAGGGAAAAGTTGCGGCGCAGGGCCGGGTAAACCTGACCGCCGCTCTGGCCGGTATATCTGGCCAGGATGCAATCAGACTGTATCAGGGATGGAACTTTGTATCAGTGCCAAGGCCACTTGCATCAGGAAAGGATACAGCCCAGATATTTGGGTCGGTGAGCTCTGGAGGTCATTCAGTCCTTGAATACCTGCCGGATACCGGATGGAGAACGCTCAAGGCATCAGATCCCGTATCGATTATGACCGGGTACTGGGTCTATTCAACAAAAGATGATTCGATCAGGCTCCAGTATGCACCATCTCCTGGAATCGTCAGAAAACAGATACAAAAGGGCTGGAACACCTGGGGCCTCCCCATGAAAGAGCCGGTTAAGGCAAAAACGGCATTATCTGCCATACAGAAGATCTGGAAATATGTAATAGGGTACGATGGCGTCCTGCAACAGTACGAGAGCCCCATTCTGAATGGCGGGTCAGGAGACCAGAGCGATGACCGTCTTGTCAGACCACAACTGGGATATTGGCTCTATAGTACAGGAGAAGGAGAGATTACCGGATAATCTTTCTTTTACTCCTGATAATTCCGAATGATCAACTCGTTGATTGCTCCTCTTTTATCTCCTTTACTATTGATAAATCGTTTTGCAAGTACCCGCTCGATCACATAATCCTGATAGAGATCATCAAAGAAATGATCCTCCGGGTTCTCATTTCTCGGATCTGAATTGGAGAGCATGACTTTTGCCCCGGCTTTATCCACAGCCCTGAAAAAATTCATAAGCCTGA
>NZ_DAONKG010000208.1:0-4226 GCF_035406105.1 Methanospirillum sp. | reverse complement strand
TAATATAGAGCCAAAGACCCATTACCGCAGTAATCCAGAGTGAAAAATAAACCGCACCAATCATATCCTTAATACCGGACTGAAAGCCGGTCGTAAGATAAAATGCGAGAAGAAGGACTATAAACGCTCCAATAAAAGTTATGACCATCAGTAGCTTCTTCTCAATTTTCATACCTGAACCCATCTGCACTGATACAACCGGATACCCCCATCCGGTGAATAGTATACCAGAATATCTCAGTATTATAATTTATGTTCTCTGGTTCCTTCCTGATACCCATCAGGGTCTGATAATAATCAGCCGTTCCTCGGTCATCTCACGGATGGCAAAGTAGGGACCTTCTCTTCCGATTCCAGACTCTTTAACACCGCCATATGGCATACTGTCTATACGAAACATCGGGATGTCGTTTATCAGTACCGCACCACATTGTATCTTCTGTGCAGCATAGATCGCCCTGCCAAGGTCTTTCGTAAATATTCCAGCCTGCAGACCATATCGGGAATCATTGAGCATGGTCACCGCCTCATCAAAGGTATCGTATACCGTTACCGTGAGAACCGGGGCAAAGAGTTCCTCACACCTGACTGCCATATCAGGAGTGGTATCAGCAAGGATCGTTGGAACAAGGAGATGACCGGATAGTCTCCCGCCGCAGAGAATTCGTGCCCCATGTGCGACTGCCTCTTCAATCTTCAGATGGGCCCAAATCGCCTTCTCCGGGGTGATCATCGGTCCCACATCGGTTTCTGATTCCTCCGGATCGCCGGTTACCAGGGTATTACACCGGGAAACCAGTTCATGGATGAACGAATCTGCAATACTCCTCTGGACAAAGACACGCTGTACGGAGATGCATACCTGACCGGCATGAGCATATGCACCCTCGATGATCCGTGATGCCGCAAGCGTCTGGTCAGCATCCTCATGAACAATGACACCGGCATTCCCACCAAGCTCAAGAGTGACATGACGGGCCGGGGTTATGCTCCGAAGATACCAGCCGATACCAGGACTGCCAGTAAAGCTTAGACAGGCGATACGCCGGTCGGTAACCATCTGTTCAGCCACATCCGTTTTGCAGGGGATGATATTGACTGCCTCTTTTGGAAAACCTGCACGGAGCAAAAGCTCGCCAAACTTCAACCCGGTGAGCGGGGTTAGAGACGCAGGTTTAATAATACACGCGTTGCCAGCCGCATACGCAGGCCCTGCCTTATGGCATATCTGGTTGAGGGGAAAGTTAAAAGGGGTAATAGCCAGGACAATGCCGACAGGGACACGAAGGATCATGGCTATCCTCCCAACTCCTGCCTGATACCCATCCATCGGGACCATCTGATCATGAATTCTGACCGCTTCTTCAGCCGATATCCGGATGGTTGTGATCGCTCTGGTAACTTCAGTTGCTGCAAGCCGTCTGACCTTTCCACCCTCACGGACGATGATATCTGTCAGGAGATCTGCCTCCTCTTCCATCAGTCTGGCAAGACGAAAGAGCAGTGCGGAACGTTCGTGTGCAGGCAGGGCAGCCATGAGCCGTGCTCCCTCTACTGCCTGTTGCATGGCCTCTTCTGCTTCATGGGGACCGGCAGTACAGACTTCGGCAAAGGGAACCTGTGAATAGGGATTCACAACCGGGATGACAGAAGGAGTACGACGATATGTCCCGCCAAGGATCAAAGGAAGGGGATCCATAGTATACCTGTACCGCCAGGATGTTAAAAGAACGGTACCATCGTACTGATCCAATGAACAATCGCACCAGCGGTACATCCGAGAAAGACTGTATACAGGGAGATCTGGATCGCGGTCATAAGTCCCTGCTCACGATACAGAACTGCAATGGTTGAGATGCACGGGATAAAGAGGGTGCTGACCAAAGCAAATACATAGAGCTGTACTCTGGTCATTACATCGGTCAGGGTTGCGGTTCCGGCAAGGACAATCAGAGTCTCAAACGCCATCTCTTTTCTGAGGATTCCAAAGAGCAGGGCGGTTGATGCAAACGGAGGAAGACCAAGAATGCCATTGACCACCGGTGCAGTAGCCGACTCGATGACATCAAGCACCCCGTAAAATCCAAGCAGGCCAAGGACCATACTGCTGACGATCAGAAGCGGCATTGCAATGATAAGAAACTCCCGGATATGAATCCAGGTACGTGTCAGAACCATGGCAGGAGAGGGGACACGAAGCGGGGGGACTTCAAGTACCATCCCCATCTGGGTTCCGGGGGTGATCCTGGAGAGAAAGAGGCCGGAGAGCAAGATCAGGGTGAAGATGATGAGATAAATTGAGAGTGCTGCGAAAAGTCCGACAAAGACCGAGACAATCCCGGCGATGATTACCGTCCGGGCGGAACAGGGGACCATGGTGATCAGAAATGCAGCAATATGGCGCTCACGTTTCGTTCCAATCTGCCTGATAGCCATGATAGCCGGCACATTACACCCAAGGCCCAGGACCATTGGAATGATTGCCTGGCCATGCAGGCCAAACCGGTGCATGATTCGGTCCGCAAGAAATGCGATTCTACTCATATATCCGGTATCTTCCACCACCGACATCAGGAGATAGAAGGTAAAAACAAAGGGAAACGCAATACCAAGTCCTGCCTGAATGGCGATGACAAAAGAGAACGCAAGTTCATAGACGAGGGGATCGAGGGAGGCGTTCGCAAGCGGGGCAAGAACCCAGAGGTCGAATGCCAAAACAATACACTCTTCAAGATATGAACCAATAAAAAAGACCGAGATGAGCAGGGAGAGGAGAATCCCAATCATGATCAGGACTCCTGAAAACGGGGTCAGAAGCCAGGTATCCAGACCGCGCATCTCTTTTCCCAAGGCTTTTGATACAACACGGACTGCGATCTCCCGGGCTGCATGATGCCGGTTTCCGGCCAGAAGTGATGAAACAGGCATCCGGTGCTCTTCTTCCAGTTCTCCGGTGATGGTCTTTGCTGCTTCCAGAAGTAACGGATCGTTTCCGATGCCCTGAAGAGCAAGGAGGGCAAAAACCCGTGATGAACTAGAACCTGATATTCGCATCAGGGTTCTGACCGCTGCCTCGATATGGCGGTCATATGATACCTGATATGTCCCAACCCTGGCCTGCTGTGTTGCAAGAGGGATTAATTCAGGGATATTTTTTCCTAATGTTGCCGAGGTAAGCAGGACCGGTACACCGGTAATCTCTGAAAGGGTTTTTGTATCGATCTCAATCCCCTGTTTCTCAGCCTCATCTGCCATATTCAGAACAGCAATCAGGGGAATATGGTGCTCAAGAACCTGAAGGAAGAGATAGAGGTTTCGCTCAAGATGTGCAGCATCAAGGATGACTATCAGCACGTCAAAGGTATGAGAAAGAATCATATCCCTAACCAGCCGTTCCTCATCGCTCTCACCGTCCAGTGAATAAATACCCGGCAGATCGATGATCTCGACAGGAATACGATTGATACATAATACACCGGACAGAATGTCAACCGTTGTTCCGGGATAATTACTGACCTCGACCCCGATGCCGGTCAGATGAGAAAAAATGAGCGATTTTCCAACATTCGGGTTACCGATGAGCCCAATTTTCAATACTCCACCTCTACCAGAACAGAACGTGCAATTTCAGGACTTATCGCAATATCACAGTCTTTCACCCTGATAAGGAGGGTGTCTGCCATTCTTTGTCTGATTGTGACATGCTCTCCTGGAATCAGCCCAAGGTCTGCAAGTCGTCCGCCCCGGCCACATCCCCGGATGGCATCAATTCGTACTACCTCTCCCTGAGCACAGTCAGCGAGGGTTTTACATGAGCATCGCCGAGCGTGACCATGGCATGGAACATGGCAGCCACGATTCCCTCTGATAAAGCGGCGAAGACGGTTGATGGTATCATCAGAGGTGTGGTGTTCCATTGAACAGGCCTCTGCATGTGCCAGATCATGGTCCATACCAAGCATCTCCTGAAAAAATGTCTCCAGAACCCGGTGTCGGCGCATAATGGTTTCTGCAGCCTGCATTCCATCTGGAGAGAGGTGATACCTCCCGTCCTCTGAAACCGTGACTTCACCAGACCTGACCAGGTTCGCGAGTATCTCCTGAACGTTCTTTTCCTGGTAGCCGGTATGAAACGCAATATCTGCCGGCTTTCCTCCCATGCCGGTCAGATTTGCCTGCCTCATCAGAGAAAGAAGGATATCCTCCCGTTCTGCATTATCCATCGC
>NZ_DAONKG010000207.1:0-4245 GCF_035406105.1 Methanospirillum sp. | reverse complement strand
CATCTCGGTCAGAGAATCTCTCATTGCCTGGATGAGATGGATATCAGGTGTTTGCGCCAGTATCTGGTGTTTAAGTCCATGAGGAGGAGTTACCAGTTCATCAAGTGTTCCGGTGCAAGGCAGATCCATCGCAACTGTATCGGCAAGATGGGTATGGGCATTAAAAAAAGCAGGACATATCCATTGATGGGGGACAGAGGATTCATCTTCTACTGCAGTAATTATCCCATCCTGAACAACTATCGTAACATCCCGCGCCTCAAGGTTTTCCCCGGTAAGAGCTGTTCCTGATACGAAATACTCCTCTGTCATGATGGAAGGAAGGCCTTGTCTTTTATATAATTCAGGAGTAAGATATACATTATGGCAAAAAAAGCAGGTGGACGATTAATCTCTTCTGCAGGTCTTGTCAATTACTATGACAGTGAAGACCGGCGGGCAGTCCATATCAGCCCCTACGCAGTACTTACCGCGGCGGTTGTATGTGGTGTTGCCATCTTCGTCCTGAATATGATTGCATTCTGAATTTTACACTTTTTTTAAGGCGCTCCTGATTACGTCCTCTTCAGGTCTGAAGTATATCGTATCATGACCTGTCCATGCAGGAATGCCCCGAAAATGAACAGCAGGCACTCCGTTATTACTCTCCCCCATCATGAGATTAGCAAATCCGGCGATTTCATCCACAACCGCCTCCTCGGTAATCTCAAGGATGTGCCCAAAGAGATCACTATCTCCACGGAAATCCCGGATGGCAGTTATACCACTCCATCCAATGGCGTGGCCGGTCTGACCACGCCGAAATGATCTGCCACAGGTATCAGTAACGATAACTCCGCATTCTTTACCGGTACGATTTTTGATCTCTTCACGTATCTCATCTGCTTCTTTCATGGGATCAGGAGGGAGAGTAATAACCAGTCCATCTTCAACATTGCTTGCATCAACTCCTGACCTGACCCCGACATGGCCACAGGATACCTCAGTCAGGGTGAAAGGTGTCTCAATAAGTACATCACAGGCCTGGTCAAGAACCACCTGGATAAATCGGGGGTCTTCACCAGTCTTTTGTGCAATCCGGGTAGCCCTGTCACCGGGGGTAATATCTTTCAGATGCCTGGTGTATCCTTTTGCTTTTGAGATTACTGTACTAGCAATACAGATGATGTCCCCGTCTTCCAAAGCGCATTTATCAATAATCAGGCCTGGAAGGTTATCTCCCTTCTGAATCAGGGGAAGGCCCCTGATCCCGGTTACAGTTACTGATGTGTGCAGAATAATCCCTCTTCATTCAGATAAAATGTGCAAGAATATACGAGTATTGATTCATCATATCTAAAATATATTTATAGGAGATGCACAGACATGTATAGGTGCCGAGATAGTCTAGTCTGGGAAGGCGGTGGTCTTGAAAACCACTGGTGGTAACACCTCGGGAGTTCAAATCTCCCTTTCGGCGTTTTAATAAATTTTTCAAAATCTTATCTCACATTCGGCAGATCTAAAATCAAGAACACCCACAACCGATGTTCAGGATCTTCTTGAAGGAGTATATGGCCTATCAGAGAAAGGAGCGTTTACTCCGGCGGAGAAAATCCCGGCTATCCGGGAAGATCCAGAGGTAGCCGAGACCAGATGGCTCCTTGAACAGCTCTTTGCTGATGAGACTGCTTCCGGTATGTCTGCTCCGGAAGCATATCGTCGGCTCGTAAAAGAGGTCTCGTTTACCTGGACGAACCGGCTGGTTGCTCTCCGGATGATGGAGGTCAGAGGGCTTATCCGGAAGTCTCTGGAAGGGCAGGCTGATTCAGAAAACGCCATCACTCTCGCTAAAGTTGATTCAGCCGAAGATGAAACCACGTTTGATTTCACTGCTCCCCCATTTGGCTCCACCCTTTCCGGAATGGCCGAACTCGTGAAACAACGCCATGACCATCTCCGAAAGGTAGAACGAGAGATTGACGACGAAGTATACTGGCTTTATGGTATAACTGACGAGGACCGGGCTGCCATCGAGGCCGAGGTAGGGGAGCCACCGGCACTTCCGACCCCGACCCCTGAAGACCTGGTCAATCACTGGATGGGGTATGCCATCGAGATCATCATGGGCCGGTTCATCCCCTGAGAAGAAGGAGCACTTGGGTCAGGAATCGTGAATGGAGATCACATCTTCTCCCCTGAAATAGAGAAAGAACTCCGGAAGCTTACCGATGCCGATGCGGTCACCGTTCTTGAAGAGGGCCATTCGGACATTTATGTTGAAGGATTACTGGAAGATTCATCTCCAGTGGTACCGGAAACGTCCTATCTACTGGCTAATCCAATCACCAAAGAAGGGGTACAGTTGTTATGTCTCCATGAGTGGATGACTGCTGATTCACTCTTTCTTATCCAGTCTGCCCGATGTCTCGGAAGACGGATCAATTCTCTCCGGAGCAGGATCGGAGAGGTCATGGAGGCAATCCAGACTGCTGAAGATCGGGAGCGGAAGGGTCTTGAGAAAGAGCGGGAACAGCTGGAGAAGGCCCTCGTGGATTGTGAGGACCTGGATTCGAGCATTACCCGGATCATCCAGCAGACCGACGAGACTGGCAAGACGGTTGGATGGAAGCCGGAACTCGATGACGGGGTGATTTTGAATATGGCACCGCTCCGGGAGTTATTCCCGTCATGGAAGGCCGAACCGGTGAAATTCTGGAAAGAACTGGAGGCGGGGAAGTACGACTGGTCGTACTCAGCGATGCGGTACTGGCCGGAGCGGGTCCGGGCGGCTTGTAAGCGGAAAAAGAGCTATGCCATTGCACATGGGCTGGAAGAGGAGTATGAGGGATGAACCTATGCCATATGAAACCTCATCTACCAGAAAGACATATAGAATGAATTATTAAGAGAATAGTATGACCGAAGATATCGTTTTGACCATCCCGTCATCTCTCGCACAGGAGATGAAATTGCCCCCAGACACCATTCGGGAAGAACTCATGAGCGAACTGGCAGTCAGTCTCTATCAACGGGGAATAATAACCGCTGCCCAGGCATGCAGATTAGCAGGACTAGACCGGTTCCAGTTTGAAGAACTCCTCTGGAAACGACAAATACCGGTTCATTACTCAAAAGAAGACCTTGACAAGGATATCAGATATGCAACTGGTAATCTCTGATTCATCGACGCTTATCCACCTGTCAGCGGTGAGTCGGTTTGCACGTATCAGAGAATATTTTCCTTCAATACATATACCACGAGCAGTTTACCAGGAAGTAGTACTCAGTGGGAAACGGAGACCAGGATCCGAAGAAGTAATTCAGGCAATACATGATGGAATAATTACCGTCCATGACGTGAAAAATACCCCCCTGGTCATAAGTTTATGTCATGAAATTCATCGGGGGGAGGCCGAGGTCATAGACCAGGCCCTTGAATGTGACGAACCCCTTCTTCTCCTCGATGACCATGATGCAAGGCACGTAGCAGAACGATTCGGTCTTTCTTATACTGGAATCATTGGCATTCTCATACGAGCCAGAATTGATAAAAAAATACCCTCGCTTAAATTAGGGTTAGAGCAATTACGAACCGTAGGAAGATTCTGGATATCAGATCAGGTCATGCAGAAAGCACTCACAGCCGTTGAAGAAGAATGCCCCCCCTGATTCCATCTGATTATCCAACCTTCCTCACCGAACTAAAGACCCATATCCGCCAGGCTCAACTCAAAGCCGCCCTTTCTGTAAACAAAGAGCTCATTCTCCTCTACTGGAAGATTGGAAAAGATATCCTCACCAGCCAGGAGAAACTCGGTTGGGGGGGGCCAAAGTCATCGACCAGTTATCCCAGGAAAAAGATCTTGAAGATGCCCTCATCACTCATATTCAGGATTTCCTGCTCGAACTTGGGGTAGGGTTTGCATATATGGGTCGACAATATCACCTATCCATCGGAGACAAGGACTTTTACCTTGACCTCCTCTTCTATCATATCAAACTTCACTGCTATGTCGTAATTGAACTCAAAGCACATGAATTCAAACCAGAATATGCCGGAAAATTAAATTTCTATCTTTCTGCGGTTGATGACCTCATCAGGCAGGAAGAAGATAATCCAACCATTGGAATCCATGCAAGACAGCTTTATGGCCTGATACCTAATTAAGCAATAATCAGTGTTACTGATCAAGTATACAAAACTAGTTACAAATCGATACCTTTATATATTTTCGGCGCCGCCCTACGGTGAGCACCGTCGGG
>NZ_DAONKG010000206.1:0-4280 GCF_035406105.1 Methanospirillum sp. | reverse complement strand
TGCTTTATGCACATGTTTGAAAAGGCAGGCTGGCTTGATAAGATTCACTTTGATATTCTTATCGACGCTGATATTAGTGTAGATGTGACCTCTGAATAGGCGAAAATCTTATTATTTTTCAGGTAATTCAGATGCAATCAAAACCAGAAAAAATCTGCCGGACCGTGCAAAAACTGACGTCCGTCATGTAATTCTTGTCCTCTCTGGAAAGGGCGGAGTAGGAAAATCCACTGTTTCAGTAAATATTGCCAGCGCTCTCGCGATTAAAGGGAAACAGGTGGGTCTTCTGGATCTTGATATTCATGGTCCGAACGTTCCAAAAATGCTAGGATTAGAAGATCATCAGTTACTTTCCGAGAACAATAAAATTGTGCCTGTGCGCGTTTCGGAGAAATTACAGGTGGTCTCCATGGCATTTCTCCTTCCTCATAGAAACTCTCCTGTGATCTGGCGGGGACCCATGAAATTGAATGCCATACGCCAGTTTCTAGAAGACACAGCCTGGGACCCTCTTGACTATCTTATCGTTGATCTCCCTCCGGGAACTGGCGATGAAGCTCTTACAATAGCGCAGATCGCACCAAATATCGCCGGAACGATCATTGTCACCTCCCCTCAGGCAGTATCTACCCTTGATTCATCAAAAGCCATTACATTCAGCAGAGATTTAGGTATGGATGTTCTTGGTGTTATTGAAAACATGAGCGGGTATATCTGTCCGTCCTGTGGAGAAGTGGTGGATATCTTTGGAAAAGGCGGGGGAGAACAGATTGCCCGGGAGATGGGCGTTCCGTATCTGGGGGGAATCCCGCTGGATATTGAGATCCGCCGTTCCGGTGATGAGGGATGGGCATTTGTACGGAAAGTACAGGAGAGCCCGGCCTGGAAATCAATAGACACGATTATTGATACGCTGCTCTCCCGCATAGAGCCCACATAACTATCAATTATTTTGAATAGAGTCCGGAATCTCACGAGGGTGGCATCTTTGCAATGCCTTATTTCCCCCATGAGGTTCATGTCCTCCTGGTGATATCAGGGAAGATTTATTGCGCATATGAGCAATAATTAACAGATATGATAGTATGTGTCCCTTCACGGGGTTTGACAGTAGATTCCCAGATGGATGATCGGTTTGGTCGTGCAGCATATTTCGCATTCTTTGATACTGACACAAATACAGCACGAGTTGAACCAAATCCCCATGCAGGAGGATCTGGCGGGGTTGGCCCGATGGCCGTACAGTTTCTGGTAAAAAATAATGTACAGATTCTCATTGCACCACGGCTTGGTGGAAATGCAGATGAAGCTCTGAAAGCATCAGGTATTACAGTCATCATGCAAAATCCGGATGTGACGGTCCAGGCAGCGTATAATGCATGGAAAGCGAACCCAGAGAACGCTTTGTAAGCCGGGATAATCTGCTGGGAGAATCATGCAGATTGTTATAGCCAGTGGAAAAGGTGGAACCGGAAAAACAACGGTTACATCAAATCTTGGATATGTCTTGTCCCAGTCACGAACCATTACTCTTGCTGACTGTGATGTTGAAGAACCCAATCTGGGTATTTTTTTCCCTTGTGTTCCGGAGATTCACCCTGTTCATGTCATCATCCCGCAGGTAAATGAAAGTCAGTGCATGCATTGTGGTGCATGCGGTGAATTCTGCAGATTTGGAGCATTGACGGTGCTGAAAGATCGGGTGTTATTCTTCCCCCAGCTCTGCCATTCCTGTGGAGGATGTTTCCGCGTTTGTCCGCATGATGCACTGGAGGAAACCCCTGCATATGTTGGTGAA
Organism: Methanospirillum sp.; assembly: GCF_035406105.1. GTDB lineage: Archaea > Halobacteriota > Methanomicrobia > Methanomicrobiales > Methanospirillaceae > Methanospirillum. The sequence continues at coordinate 2,482 of NZ_DAONKG010000206.1, read as the reverse complement.
GTACACACCTGTCATCTTTCTGACTCACTTACTTTGGTAAGTGGGAAGCTCAAAGAGGGTGATGTGCGGACAACTGCTGTTATTCGCAGGGTTCGTGAGATGACCGGAAACGATCCCCTGGTTCTGCTGGACTCCCCTCCGGGAACTGCCTGTCCGTTTATTGAAACGGTGGACGACGTCTCTCTCTGTGTCCTTGTGACCGAACCGACGCCGTTTGGACTTCATGACCTTTCTGTTGCGGTCAATGTGCTTGACGTTCTGAATATACCTGCTGTAGTAGTGATCAACCGGAGTGAAGGGAGTGATGAACTCATTGAAGAGTACTGTTCTGTCCGTGGCATTCCCATCCTGATGAAAATTCCCCTGGATTTTCCCCTGCTTACCGCTCAGAACAATGGCGATCTTATATCCCGTACAGATCCTGCCTGGTTTGAACGGTTCAAAGAACTTGGTGAGAAAATTCTTGCATATGCCGGAGGAGTTTCATGATTCAGGTTGCTGTTGTCAGTGGAAAAGGAGGAACCGGGAAGACTATTCTGACCGCCTCCCTTGCAACCCTTCTCTCTCAGGATAAAGTCCTTATTGATGCTGATGTCGATGCTGCAAACCTTGCCCTGCTCCTCAGTCCAACTGATCGGAAAACCCTGGAGTTCAAGGGGATGGACGGTGCGGTTATCGATACGGAATCATGTATCGGTTGTGGCATCTGTGCAGAAGCGTGTGTCTATGATGCTATTCGGAAGGCTGGTGATATCTATGAGATTGTTCCATATCGGTGTGAAGGGTGCGGAAGCTGTACAATAGTCTGTCCGGAAGATGCTGTCAGCATGGCATCCCGCATCACCGGGATGATTCATTATGCGGATACGCCTCTGGGACCACTCCTGTATGGATCATTAACTCCGGGTTCAGGAAACTCCGGATTGCTTGTTCACCGTTTGAGACAGGAAGCAGGATTATTGCGTCCGGATGTGCCGCTTGTTCTGATCGACGGGCCACCGGGTATCGGCTGCCCCCTTATCTCAACGATAACCGGTATTCAGATAGCGATACTCGTCACCGAGCCCAGTAAATCAGCCCAGTCCGATCTTCAGAGACTCATCACGCTCTGTCGGTCATTCCGGGTCCGGATGTTTCTTGTCATCAACCGGTCTGACGTCAATCAGAATATAACTGAGGATATTCTCCGGCTCGCTGCTGAAAACGAAATTATGGTCCTTGGCACGATTCCATTTGACCGCACTGTTCTGAATGCAACCAGACAAGGCGTCCCGGTTGTCCGGATGTCAGGGGCTGCATCGGAAGCGATACATCAGATAACACAAAACCTGTCTAAAGAACTTGACCAGTTATGATGCCGGTGAATAGTGACAATAGTCCGGAACGAAGGCGGGGGAGACCGAGGATCAGGAGAAGACTCTCCGATAGTGGAATGCTCCGGTGTTATGGGCCCAGATGTGAGATACCGACAGAAGTAGAAGCAGTCGTCCTCCTACCGGATGAGATCGAGGTGATACGGCTCATTGATCTTGAAGGAATGGAGCAAGAAGAGGCAGCTTCGTTTCTTGGCGTGTCTCGAAGAACAGTCTGGAAAGATCTTCATGATGCCAGACGGAAGGTTGCTGATGCTCTTGTTCATGGCAAGATGATTGAAGTGGCCGGATGTGTAAGGCAGGGCGGGAATGAATGTCCCAAAAACCAGGAATATCTCTGTCCCCGTGATGCCCATATCTGTCCCCGGAAAAGGCTGGATGATCCGGGTGTGTGGGAATCCTGATGCAAAGATAAATTATTTATATTTAAACTCATATGAGTAATAATGGTGCTGTGCACCAGGAGGTGACGAAGATACCTGATATGGATGGCACCGGTCCCAGATGGCTCGGAGAACGGAAATTTTCCCGAAGGGGCAGGTGGTATTTCGAAAACACTGAGAGCAATCTGCCTGATTCTTCGGGAACAGCCACTCAGCAGAACACCCCGGCTGAAAGAGAGCCGGTCTATGGCATCGGCCGGGGCGGGCTTTTCCGTGGAGGCTCACGGCGAATGGGCGAAGAAAGGAATAATTCATTCAGGTCATAATTCATGAAAATTGCAATTGCATGTGATGGAAAAGATGTTTCGGCACATTTTGGACATTGTGAAGGATATGCAATTTATAATGCAACAGATTCAGTTATTGCATATTCAGAAACTCTGCAAAGCCCGGGGCATGAACCGGGCCGGCTTCCGGTCTTTCTGGCTGAACACGGGGTCAACCTGATTATTGCCGGCGGAATGGGAGCCCGGGCGGTTCAGCTCTTCAATGACAATAATATTGAAGTAATTCTTGGTGTAAGCGGTCCGGTGGATGTTGCTGCCCAGGATTATATTGCAGGGAAATTAAAGTCAACCGGTAGTATCTGTAATCACCATGATCACGAGTGTTCCGGACATTAATTCGTTCGCCTGATCGTTATTCATTGATTGTAGTATCTGTTCC
>NZ_DAONKG010000205.1:0-4285 GCF_035406105.1 Methanospirillum sp. | reverse complement strand
GATCCAGCTATTGCCGAAGGGATCGCGGGTACATTCCGGACAGAGTTATCAGTTTCCATTTACCATAAGTGCACGAGCAACCGGCCATGCAGATCTGGTTTTTTCGGTTGTGCGGGTAATAGCTTCTGGTAAAACCATTCCGATCTCAGATCCCGTAACGCTTCGCATGAATATTACAGAGGGGTCACAAATTTCAAGGGAAGAGACTGGGACAATACAGGTATCCGCAGGCCCTCTTCATCTTCCGGTAACCCTTGACGGGATGCTGAAAGGGACTACTCCTCTCACCCTCTCTGACATCACTGTTGGACCACATCACATTACCATTGAAGGAAAAGAAGGTATTATGGAGACCGATGTTGAAGTCAAGCGCAATTCCATTCAATCGGTTACCTATAGTCCTGATAAAACGATACTATATATTGAAACAAAAGAGTCTCTTTTGTTTGAAAATTCAAACCCTATCCTGACACTGATACTATCAAATTTTTTCTTTGCCCTGGGCCTGATATGCGCATTGACATGTGCAGCAGTAGTATCTGTTCTGATTCTCACAGGAAGGATTAAAAAGGCGAAGTTAGTCATCTATCAGGCTCTTCCGTCCCCATTTCAGAAGAAAGAGTGTCACGATTATGCAATAGAAACGCGAAGAAATCTCTTAAAAGAACAGATCCTGTTTGATCCAATTGCAGGATTATTCAGACAGGGTGATATAAAGTCATTGAAGATTAAAGTTACAAATCTTGGTCGTCGTTCCATAATTATTGACAATATTCAGATCAAACCCGGTGAGTGCAGAATACTGCTTCGTGAGATTACTGATGATATGCCCGGGGATCGGGCTGTTGTTCAGCAGATAACGTATACCGATGGTGACGGGAAAGAAAAAAAGCAGGACATTCATTTGCAGTATCGGATAAAACCCAAAAACGTTAACATCTCCTGGGTCTTTGAACGTTTCATCCGGAAAAATGGAAAAATTGTTGCTGTATTAAAGATAAAAAATCATAATTCTTTTACTCTTGAAACGGACTCTGGTCAGATCACATCTGGCGAAGAAAAAGAGATTGAACTTGAGATGGAGGATTTACAAGATGATGAACCATCAGTCTTCAGGAACATCCGCATCTCTTTGGAGCATGGTGAACCCTTCTCATTATCGGTTCATATCCCCTATAACCGGGGGATTATGTTATTCTTTGCAAAAGAGTATGAAAAGTCCCTTGAATGGTTTCATCAGCAGCTCGCATCCGGTACCAAAGACCCGGTTTTCAAGCGTTATCGGGATCTGATTGAAAAAAAGGTACAAAAATACGGAAAACGTGGAGTGGCAGAGTCACCATCGCCCAAGAGTGGCGGCCCCTATGGAATCGGAACCCGTGCTGATGATACGCATATATTCTCCTCTTCATCCTCTTCTGTCTCTGTATCCGGGTTTCCAGCCTCTTTGTATTCATTCTATACTCCTTCTGCATTGATCTCATCAGATCGGTTAGGCCTCGTGTACCGGGCCATGAAAGCTTCAGATAATGAAGAAGTAGCGGTTCGTGTTCTCGATTCCGTTTCTATTCCTCCTTCCCAGGTTGAATTACAGATACAGGCCTGGAGATCGCTGAAGCATCAGAATATTATGCGTATTAAATTCTGGGAACGGGATCCTGTCTACTTCATGGAGTTTGATCTCCCCTCCGGTGCAGTGCAATCGAAAAAACGAATTTATTCTCTTACAGATCTGAAGGTCCCAATACCTTTGCATGCAGCTCTTCGTATCGTGAGAGGGCTTGCAGAGGGAATTGATTATATTCATCGGCAGGGAGTACGCCATTACCTCCTGGAGCCATCGGTAATCTTTCTGGATAAAGGTTTAAACCCAAAGATTTCCGGATTTGATACCGCAGCCCTGGTTCAGTCCGGTATCCCTGAAGGGTGCTGGGTTGCAGCTCCAGAACAGTATGATCCTGAAAAATATGGAAATCCCGGGAAAAAAACTGATATTTACCAGGTTGGAGCAATCTTTTATTACCTCATTACCGGCCATACACCGGTCTGTGCAGAATCATCAAATATACTGCCTTTTTCTCTCCGATCCGATTATCAGATGTGTGATGCGATTATTGGCAGGTCTTTGACAATTGACAAAAATGATCGATATGGGGAGATTCGTGAGATGATCCAGGATTTGGATGCATTGCTCCGGTCTTTTAAACGATGAGTATGTTATGAGTCACAATTTGTGTCTTTGTGGGTATTGCATCTTGCTGATTACCGTCATCCTTGTATTCTTTCCGGTAATCTCTGCCTCCACGGTCGAGTGCGAAAACCTGCTTGCAACAGGTGTTGCTGAATACAACGCCGGAGATTATTCATCTGCTCTAATGGTATTTGATCTCCTCATTCAGAAGGATCCATCCTGGCCCTCTGGGTGGTTATGGAAAGGAACTGTATTAAAAGACCTAGGTGAGCAGGAAGAGGCTGAAAAAGCATTTAAAAAGGGAAGATGTTTACTCTCTCCTGACACCTGTACCGACTCCGGTGATGAGCACGATCATGACACCGGCGATGATTACAAGAAACCACTCTCGAATGTCCAGAACCGTGAGAGCGGACCTTATCCTCCAATCGGGTACTCGTATATCGATCGTTCCAATACTGGGCAGCAGGCTGATACTTTCGATCTGCGATCATCAGATACTGACCGGACCGTGTCCTCTGATCCACAATATCTGGAACACAGAGGGGACGAGCTCATGGAATCAGGATTGTATAGGCAAGCACTTCAGTCATATCTGCTTGCGGAGCAGATGGATCCGAAAAATCCGGTATTTCCTGCAAAAGCTGGTGATGCGTTCAACCAAATCGGAGATCTCAGTTCCGCTCTGGATGCATGGAACAGATCTCTCAGCCTGCAGCCCGGACAGGATGCCTCAGATATTCTTCGGAAAAAACGAGGTGATGCGTATGAAGTACTCAACGAACCTGAAAAAGCGTTAGATGAGCTGGAACGAATAAAATCCCTGAATAATCCTGATTTGTTCCTTCAGAAAGGGAATCTGTACTCTGTTCTTCATGAATATGGACGTGCTGAAGATTCTTTTCAGAAATGTCTCTTTTTGGATCCTGGAAATACTGATGCTTCCCTGGGTTTGGCTCAGGCACAGATGTCCCAGGGAAAAATTTCAAACACACAGAAAACGCTTGATTCAGTTCAAAAGCCCCCTCTTCATTCCAATCAGTCTCGTCTTTTGGAACAACTGAAAAAAGAGATGAAGCAGTATCCTGCAAGTGATTCAGATGATCTGTCATTTCTCTTCACTCACCCTGAGTTGTATATTCTCATCATAGTGGGAATCGGGGGGATATTCTACTACCGGGATTCCATTTTCAGATAACCATTTTTTGCAGTTATTTGCAGTTACACATTTTGATTCCCGTACTGGGTTTTGGTCTGATCACCTCGACAGGTATTTTTAATCTCTGCTGTTCCGTCCAGATGTTCGTATCTTCGCCGGCTATTTTCCCCTGACCGGAAATCGTCAGCTGATAGATACCGGGCTGAATATATGGTATCATAAAGGGTACGTGGTATTCACTATATTCTCCATCTGAAACATTCAGATAGGTATTATTCTGAATAAGTTCGTAGGGACCAATATGTGCAGAGAATAACACCTGCGTGCCTATATCGTTCTCGCCTAAAGCAGTACGAATGGTTATTATTGGGTGGATAATCATGCCGGGATATACCATTTGTTCATTTTGAGGGATCTCAACAGATATCATATGCATATTATTATCTGGTTCTTTCATGGCGTTCTCAACGGAAAGGACCGGCAAAGAGATGATGCTGAATATAATGAGACTGGCAAGGATTGAATATACCAGGTGTGAAATAATGTTAGGTCTGCCGATATACATGATGGATCTGATCTATGAGAGTATGTGCGGCCTCCTATATTATCTGTCATATGAGTGAGTATTTACAAATCTTTGATATCAGCGTACCGTCATCACATCATTCATGAAAATTATTGATTGTTCATCACCTGCAGGCCTTGACGTCTCGGACAAATGTGGGTCATATCTTCATGATGAAGAACCCGTTGCACTCTTTATCAACGGGAGACACATCTCCACGGTTCTTCTTGCCCCTGGTGATATCAGGGAGTACGTGACCGGCTTTCTCTTTACTGAGCAGTATATTAAGGAACGCCGGGAGATTGAATCAATACGGGTGGAAAAAAACCGTGCCAGTGTTATTACGACGAATATTTTCACTAGTCCGGGT
>NZ_DAONKG010000204.1:0-4290 GCF_035406105.1 Methanospirillum sp. | reverse complement strand
TGACCGCAGACTCAACGACGGGAACTGAAGTGGGTGCAACAATCGGAGCAGGAGTCGTATTGACCGCAGACTCAACAACGGGAACTGAAGTGGGTGCAACAATCGGAGCAGGAGTCGTATTGACCGCAGACTCAACAACGGGAACTGAAGTGGGTGCAACAATCGGAGCAGGAGTCGGAACAGGAGTGGATACCAGAGGAATCTGAGATATCATATACTGACCCATCATAGCAGATGGGGATATAAATTGCATAACCCCATTTTTACTCCCTACCTGAACCCAGATAAGTGCCTTTGCTGCAATAGCTGGCATCGTAGGATTGCCATATGCAAACAGGACATCATCACCATCCTTTAAAAGATAGGTATTCAGTCCTTCATAAGATGGAAGCAGATACTCTTTGAGCTGAATCCCGTTTACGAGGACAAACCAGGCATCCTCCCCGGTTACTTCGTATGAGTTTACCCCGTCAAGCGTGAAAATCCCCCGTTTATTATAGAGTTCATCCCCGATGCGATACCCGGAGATCATTCCGGTCCCGGCAAGAGCCTGAATAATCCCAAGAGGGGTCATGGCAGGAATCTGGTACAGGGTCCCTGAATCAGACCGAATTGAAACATTTCCTTCCCCGTATGGAATCTGACCTGAAAAAATGACTACCTGGTTTTGCACCGGCTGAACCGGCGTTCCTGCTCCTGAGCACGGTAGCAGGATGATGGTGACAAGCAGCATAATCAGGATACTCCATACCCATGACCTCACAAAACCCCGTTTCCTCATTTGGTTCCCATCTCCTCGTATTACACTCAATGGTTGTAAGAATGGTAGTCGGCTGAATATATAAGAGATTTGGACCATGAATGAATTTTTCATAATAAATGAGGGTATCAGAGGGTGAAAAACGGTCACCATCGACAATATGTATTCAGAGCGGCATATACTGATAGTGTAATCGAACATGGAATTCGAGGCATCAGGACTATTATTCCGCGAAGTAGCCCTTCCGAAAAACCTGCCCGGTTCCCTGTATTTACATCCCATGCCGGGCAGGTACGAGGACTTCCAACAGTTTTTACAGCAACTTGAAAAACGGAATATTCATACAATTATCTGTCTTCCCTGCTTTGATGAGATCGCCAGTATCTCACCGGAATACATGACCTTTATTCAGGATGATAAGCGGACATGCACCATCGACTGCTTTCCCATATCAGATTACGGAGTTCCAAATCACCCTGATGCATTTCTGAATCTTGCCCGCAAATACGCAGAATACCTGAAAGCCGGAGAATCTCTCCTCGTTCATTGCAGGATGGGAATTGGAAGAACCGGCCTTTTTGCCACCGTTCTTCTCATGGCAGCAGGCATTCCCAGACATGACGCGGAAAACATCATCAGGAATGCCGGAGCTGGTGTACAGACCCGCGCCCAGACAGAAATACTCCTCTGGGCAGAACAGGCTCTTATATCATAGCTTCCGCAGTATGTATCCAGAGGGGATATATACCGTTTTCCTGAGTATATCACCCTTTTTTCTGCTGTAAATACCGCATCTTTTTCGAAAGCATCAGTCCAACGGAGGGATCGCCTCCGAGCGAGAATGCCCGCTCATGGGCAACTGCTGCCTCCTCAAACCGTCCTGCATTCTGCAATGAATCGGCTTTTAAAAACCAGGCTTTTGCATTCGTATCATCCAGCGCCAGTATCCGGTCATATGCCGCTGCAGCGGCATTGTGATCAGCAGTCATCCAGAGGAGTTCTGCATATAATAACCATGCCTCTGCACTCTCCGGCGTCTTATCGATCACCCGGCGAATCAGATCCAGACCTTCTGCATAGGAATCTGCCTCATACAGGGTTTTCACGCGGGTAAGCATAAGACCAGGATCATCAGGTATCTGCCGTAACGCTTCTTCTACTGCCTGGGCCGCCTCGTTTTCCCTCCCAAGAGACTGCTCTATCTCGGCCTTCAGCTTCCAGGCCTCCGCATTATCGGGATTCTGATCAATAATGTGATCAAGTGGGGGAATGGCTGCCAGAAGTTCACCGGATTTCATAAGACTTTGTGCATATAAAAAGAGCAGATCCCTATCATCAGGACGGTACAAAACTACCTGGGAGAGTGCAGCACTCGCAGGTTCATAGTTCCCCTGATTAAACAGGATTCTACCCTTCATCTCCCAGATTTCCGGATCATCAGGAACCACCTCAAGATACTGTTCTAGTCGTGAAAGGGACAAGTCATACTTCCCGGCCCTGAATAATGCAATCCCAAGCCGTCTGATCAGATCCGGATCATCCTGCAATAAATCTGCAGCTTTCATATATGCTTGTGAAGCTGGTTCATACTGCTGTAATGCATCATGAGCTGCCCCTTTCCGCTTCCATAACTCCCCATTCAGCGGATCAAAACCCAAAACCTTGTCGATGACCGAAATCGCTTCTTTATACCTTTCAGCCTCATAAAGCACTATTGCCTGAAGTGAAAGGATTTTTTTATTATTCGGGGCATATTTACACGCCTCGGTAAGAGCATTGGCAGCTTCATCAAAGAGCCCCTGTGCCCGCTCAATCTCTGCCCGCAGCACCCAGAGATCCGGATTTTTCTCATCCTTCACAAGCAGCCGGGTGACGCGGGTATATGCCTCCCGGAACTGGCCGGTGTGATACAGGGCACGGGTATAACCGGAGAGAACTTCTGTATCACTCGCATCCGGTTCATTAATTAGAGCATAGGTCTGGCATGCACCCCGGTATGATCCCAGTGCAACCTGAATTTTCGCCTTCAATTTCAGTATCTCATTATTGGATGGAGAGAGATCAAGGGCCTTTCCTACAGACTGCAGGGCTTCTGCATACACCTTCCGGGTATACTGCACATCAGCAAGAAGGTGCCATGCATCCGCAGACTGATCATATAACTGGAGCGAATGTTTCAGAATAAACTCAGCCTTTTGAAGTTCATGAAGTGAGACAAGTGCCTTCCCATGATAAAACCAGGCCTGGTCATCATTCGGATGATTATCCTCGACCTGTTCAAAGCAGGAAATTGCCTCGGTAAACTGAAAGAGTTCAAGGAGCGTCAGACCCTGCCAGAAAAGAGCATCAATATGATCCTTATCAAGTTTTATCGTCTCCCGGAAGTGATGCAGGGCTGCCTCGTACTGTTTTAACTCGTACTGGGCAACGCCGAGCAGAAAGAGCACCTCAGCATCAGGTCCGAATAATTCAATATACTTCTCGCATGCCTTGAGGACCTTCTGGTTTTCATGCTCATATGCCAGTGCATTCAGATAAATCAGCCAGCTGTCGGATGGAATAGGGCCGAATTTACAGGCACGCTCAAACGATTGGACCGACTGGTCATACTCGCCAAGCTCAAAGCTGGTAATGGCATGATTAATCCAGGATTCTGGTTTCGCATTCTTTGTCTCCGCGGCATGTTCGAAAGATTCAAGCGCTGCCGGGTGACTGTCAAGAAGACGGAGAGCAATTCCCCGCTGGTTCCAGGCGGTCGGATTTTCTGGATCAAGCTCCAGGGCCTTCTCATACGCTGCAATTGCATCCTGGTACTGCCCGCGCTCAAGCTGGGTATCCCCAAGCATGATCCAGATATTCACCTTACGTGGACTGAGCTGAGTGGCATGAGTATATGCTGCTGCTGCACGGCTGAATTCATACTGGGCCGCGGCAACCATCCCGATACCAACCCACGAGTTGACATTTTTTGGATTGAGTTTTAATGACTGCTGGAAGGATTTCATGGCATCCTTATACCATTTGAGTTTGTAGAGAGCAGCCCCATGATTATGCCAGACGGAAGGATTGTCTTTTCCAAGCTGTAATGCCCGGTTAAACGCCTGGAGTGCACTCTCATACTTTTTCAGATGCATCAGGGTCAGTCCGTGATTGTTATAGAACGTGACCGACTCCTGACCTTCATTGATGATCTGATTTAAAATATCAGTAACCGCAGCCTTATCATCAGACAACTCAGCCTTCAGGATTGAGTACGAGTACCGGGTTTCTAGATCCCACGGCTCAATGCGGAGTACATGTTCATAGGCACTGGTTGCCTGTTGTATCTCTCCAGAATCGGCATACAGATCGGCCATCATACGCCAGGCATCTGCATACTCAGGGTCTATCCTGACCGCTTTTTTCAGGGCTTCAATCGCCTGATCCTGCTCCTCAAGATGCACAAGTGCATTTGCCAGACCAAAAAATGCTACGTGATCATCAGGATTTATCTCAATGGCAAAATGATACGCATCAAGTGCTTCTGAATA